>USTA01000028.1 GCA_900557475.1 uncultured Clostridium sp.
CATATTCCCATTCCAACAAGAACTAATCCGATTATTATTCTATACATTCCTGTACATGCAATAATTAGGGCAATTATTCCTCCTAAAATTCCTCCCCAAAAGTTTGATAAAATTTTTTTTAAATCTTCCACTTCGCACCTCCATTATTCTTCTGTCTTTACTTTTTCTATATTTTCTTCTGTGCGTTTTTCTTCTTCAAATTCATTTATTTTTATATTTATTTCTTTTATTTCCAAATCTGTTGCTTTTTTTACTGAATTTTTTATACTACTTTGTAATTTTGTAGAAACATCTTTTATTACAGTTTCTTTTTTTACACTTATTTCAAGATTTACACAAACATCATTGTTTGAATCTATATCTATGCTTGATTCTGAAGCTTCAATTTCTTTAAATCCATTTACAGTACTTGTTACTATATTTTGAATCGTTCCTCTTGTTATAAGTAATTTTCCGCTATCATTTTGTAATAAAATTCCATCATCTTCATCTGATTTTCCCTTTTCATAACCTGGAAAAAATAAACATTTTATTGCTAGAACCATTAAAATTACACTTACACCTATTGTAATATACATTCCATTTTCTGATGCAAGAATATTGGTAAGTACCGCTGTTATAACAGTGAAATCTATTGTTCCAAATGCCACTAAACAAATTACTAGGGATATTATTAGTACTAATATTGAAAATAGTGCTAGTCCTAGTTTATCTAAAAACTTCATATATTTTACCTCTTTCTTGTACATATTTTATGTTAATTTTTCGCAATTATATACTGTACTATTTTTCTTTATTTTTTGTTTCTTCCTTTTTCTCTTCTTTTTTAGGTTCTTCTACTATTTTGTCCTCTACTTGAATAGTACTTACTCCTTGAACATGAACATTTACTTCTAAAACCTTTAGCCCTGTCATGTTTTCAACTGATTTCTTTACTCTTTTTTGAATTTCAAATGCTACATCAGGAATTCTTGCTCCATATTCTACAATAATATTTACATCTATTCTAGTTTCTTTATTGTCAAGAGTCTCAACTTTTATACCTTTAGCCAAGTTTTTTTTGCCACTAAATACTTCTGAAATTCCTCCTGCAAATCCTCCTGACATTTCTGCTACTCCTGAAACTTCTGATGCTGCCATTCCTGCAATTACTGCAACAACATCATTTGAAATCTCTATATTGTTTTCCCCTTCATTAATAACTATTTCCTCTTCTTTTTTAGTTGTTTTCTTTTCTTCTCCCATAATAAACCTCCTTATTTATTACATATGATTAGTATAACAATTTATGAATAATTTTACAAGCTTTTTTGTAAAATTTTCTAGGTTATATACTAGTAAAATTTTGCGTTTTTATAGCTTTTTACCTTACTTAATTTTTATTTAATAAATATTTAACTTTGATTTAATTTTAATATTTATATAAACTAAGCCTAGGAAATTTTCCTAGACTTAATTCTAAATTTTATTTTATTCATCCCACTTTATAATTCTTTCGCCTTTAGGTGCTCCCCATGGTGCATTTGGAATCTCACCTTTCTTTTTGTGTATAATAATTTTATTTAAATTTTCACATTCTTTAAAACAATATGAACCTATTTTTTTGATTGAACTTGGTATTTCTATTTTTTCTAATTTTGAACATCTTAGTAATATATTATCATTTAGCGTTTCTATTGTATTTGGAAGTTTTATCTCTGTTAAATTATCTTGAGAGTAAAAAGCTAAATCTTTTATCTCTTTAACTCCTTTTATTACATTAAATACTCCATTTATTTTATGCAAAGGACATATCAAAATCGTTTTTTTATCGCTATATAAAACATTATTTTCTATCTGATATTTTTCATTGCTACTGTCTATTTCTACATTCACATCATAGTTTTTGTGAATAAATACACTTGATATATATGATACCCCTTTGCCTATTTTTAAATTTTCTAAAGTATCTATATTTGAAAATGCATATGATTGTATTGAAGTAACACTTTCAGGTATGACTATTGTTTTTACATTTTTTTCTGGTCTAAATGAATTTGCCCCTATTTTAGTTATTCCATCTTGAAATTTTATATCCTCTTTTTGAGTAAAAGATAATAATAAGGTACCTTCATTATATAATTGTTTTCCTACTGCTTTAAATTTTGTATTTCCTTCTGTTACACTTACATTTTCTATTGTAGGTGGAAGTATTCCTTCTGACATTGATATTAGAGACGCAGGAATGTTAATTGTTTTTATTCCAAATTGTGTTAATGAAATTTTGAAATCAGTTACCCCTTCTGGAATGGAAAATGTTTCTGCATTTTCCATATATTTATAGCTTATATCTAAAACTTCGCTATAATCTCCCGTCATAAGTAAGCCACTTTTATATACATATAAATCATTATTTAATATAATATTTTGTAGATTTCTACAACCACCTCCAAAGGATTCTCTTCCTATTGTTTTTATTGTAGATGGTATGTTTATATTATCCAAAATTTTGCAATTACTAAAGCTTCCTCCTTCTATCTCTTCAAGACCTTCTTGCAAAATAACTTTTGATAATTTATAATTGTTACTAAACGTTAGATTTTTAATTTTCTTTACTTTTGCTGGCACTGTAATTTATTCTATTGATGCTCCGAAGAAAGCTCCTTTTCCTATATCATTTATTGATTCTGGCAAAACTATATTTGTTATTTTAGGGCTTGATGCAAATGCTCTTTCTCCTATCTTTTCTAGCCCATTCATTATTATTACTTCTTCTAATGTATTATTATATGAAAAAGCTTCTGGTGCTATTTCTTTTACGGTACCTGGTATTATTACTTTTTTTAATCCTTCTAATCCTGAAAAGGCCCCACTGCCTATTACTGTTACATTACTTGGAATTGTTAATGTTCCATCTGAAGTCATCAGTTCCAAATTTGTATCTGCCGACTCCAAAACTCCATTTTCTATTTTATATGGATTAAACTCTATTCCTGCTATTTTTGCTACTTGAATATCTTGTTTGTCTGTTGATTTTAAAAGTAGCTCTCCTTTTATTATTTCTAATTTATCCATGTATTTTTCATCTAATTCTGGTATTATATTTAATATTGTTCCACCAGATTCTTTTTTTGTATTATATTCTAATGCATTTCTTCCTGCTGATAATGACTCTTCTGAAAAGTTTTTATCTTCCATTATTTTTTCTGCTTTATATAGTTCTAGTTTTTCTTTATAGCTTGCTAGTTTATTTCCTTCTGCTGAAAGAGTTACTCTCGAAATTATTCCATTATTTCCTATACTTAAAGTTATTGCTACTCCTGCTAATATTAATAGCACTATTATTGTAACAGTGAGTGCCACTAATGATATCGCCTTTTCTTCTTTTTTGATTTTTTCAATTGTTATTTCATCCATCTTCTTTTCTCTCTTTCTTTCATTAGTTTGCTTATTTTTCATTGTTCTATGCATTTTCCATAACTATTTGTTCTAATTTTAGCATATAACTTTAGATTTTGCAATTATTTATATTTTTTTCAACTCAAAAAAGCCATGCATTTTAGATACGTCTAAAACACATAGCTTCTTTGCTATATTTACATAAATCTATTTTGTTAAAACCTACGATATATATATATATATACAGCCTCAAGGCTTTCCAGACTTTTTTTCATGCATTTTCTCCTCATTTGTTTTCTTATATTATACCACATATTTTAATTTAAATTAGTTCTTCTTTTTTTGTACTGAAAATCCAAATTTTCCAAGCTTTCTTCCTAAACTATAATATCCACCATTTGCATATGCAATTAAATCACATTTAGAAATATCAAAAGCACCTTTTTCATCTATGTATTTTTCATCAGCATCAATACATAATACTTCTGCCACAAACATATGATGACTTCCTAGGTCCACTATATCTTTTACCTTGCATTCTATTGATACAGGACTTTCTTTTATTAATGGACAGTTTACTTTATTTGCTTTTTCTTTGGTAAGTTTCATTTCCTTAAATTTATCTACTTTTGCTCCTGTTTTTACTCCGCACCAATCAGTTGCATATGCTAGTTTTTCATTTGTTAAATTAATAACAAATTCTTTTGTTTCCTTTATGATTTCATATGAATATCTACTTGGTCTTACAGAAATATACACTGTTGCTGGGTCAGAACTAAGAATTCCTGTCCATGCAACTGTTATAATATTAGATTTTTCCATATCTCCACAGCTTACCATTACTGCTGGAATTGGATATTCAAATGTTCCAGCTTTCCACATTGCTTTTGCCATTTTATTTTCCTCCTTTTTCTAACTAGCTTTTGTTTTTTAGTTTTTTTCAAAAACAGACTTTACTTTTGGTAAAAGATAATGGCTTCCTCCTAAATCTTTTACATCTTCTACCAAACTAACTATAAGCATTCCTTCTTCATCAAATGCATTGAACCAGCCTATTTCTGTTCCTTCTTTATCTTCCTGATTATCTTTTATTTCGGCTGTTCCAGTTTTTCCTGCTATCGTTTTTCCTTCTATTTTTGCTTCTTTTCCAGTACCTCCTTCAACAACCTTTATTAAGTCTTCTTTTATTATATTCGCTATCTCTTCTGAAATTACTCCTTTTTTATAATAACTGTTTTCTATTTCTTGGTTAACACTATTTGTTATATTTTCTTTAGTATTATTTTTATTTCTTTCTATATATGGTCTTACCATATTTCCTTTGTTTGCAAAACTTGAATACATCATAGCCATATGTATTGGATTTACTAGCAATTTATCTTGTCCATATCCACTATTTGCAATTTCTGCTTCACTGTTCATTTCTCCATATGTAGATTTTTCCATATCTTGCACAAAGTCTATTTTACTATTAAATCCAAATTCGTCTAATCCCTTTTGCAAATTTGTTTTTCCAATCTTTAAAGCTGCTTTTGCAAAATATATATTATCTGAATGTATTAAAGCATTTTGTAAATTTGCTTTTCCTTCATATGTAGCCAAAGTAGTTACATATAAATTTCCCCAATTATTATTATTTTGCCATTTTGTCCCGCTTCTTCCAAAGTCTTCGTCTTTAGTAAAGGTATTTGTCTTAAGCCCTATTGCCCCAACAATTGGCTTTAGTGAAGAGCCCGGTGCATATGTACCTAAATATCTATTATACATTGGCTTTTCTTCGTCATTTTGAATTTCGTTCCATTCTTCATTAGTAACTCCCAATGCCATATCATTTGCATCATATGATGGTGTGCTAACTAATGCTAAAACTTCCCCTGTATTATAGTTTAAAACAACTGATGCACCACTATCTTCTTTGAATTGTTCATATATTTCTTTTTGCAATTTAGCATCTATTGTTGTTTTAATATTTTCTCCATTTTTAGCATCTTTTTTAGCAATAGTTTTAATTTTATTTCCATTTTCATCTGATATATATATTTCAGTTCCATCATATCCTTTAAGTCTATCATTATATGCATATTCTAGCCCAGTTTTTCCCTCTCCTTCTTGTGCATACCCTGTTAAAATTGAAGTAGCTTCCTTATATGGATATACTCTCTCTTTTTCATCTATAATTAAAATTCCTTTTACTTTTAAAAGTTTATTTTTTAGTTCTTGTTCATCTTTAGATATTTTTCTAAGTGGTACGAAAGTATCTTCTTTTACATAGTCTGCATTTAATGCCTTATCTATTGATTCCTTACTTAAATTTAATAGCTCTGCAAGCTCTTCTAAATTAGTAGTTTCGCTTATACTCTTAGGAACCAGACCCACAGAATATACCTCTCCATCTTTTGCAATAGCAATATCATTTTTATCATATATTCCGTCCTCTAGTACTTTTAATATTTGAAACTCTTACCTTATACTCATTTTTTAGTTCTGAAAAAATTGCCGATGAATCCCATACTATTTTGTACTTTCCATCTACATTTTTCATTTTTAAAGAATTCATAAAATTTACATTTCCAGCAATTGTATCCATTGAATTATTAAAAGTTACTACTAGTTCTTCTTTTCCTTCTTCTTGCTTTGAATTACTTAGTACAGTTGCACCTATATTTTTTGCTTCTATTCCTTCATAAATATTTTTTACTCTTGAAATAAAATCTTCTTTTGAATAATCTGTTAAAACATAATTATACATTTCCTCATAATCTTTTTTATTTAAACATTCCATATATTCTTTTAAGCAAATTGAAGGTTCCGTTTTATTTGTCATATAAATAAATGCTATGCCTCCTAGTACTAATAAAATAATTAATATCAAAAATATTTTTTTCATAAGAATTAAATTCCTTTCTTATTTTACTAAAAAGGTTCATATTGCTAGAACAAAAGCGGGCTTTTTAAATTTTTTTATTATTCTAAATTTATACCGCCCGCGTCTTTGTTCGTGTGCCAATTTTTCAAAAATTAATACTCTCATTTTTATGAGAGTATTTTATAATATTATTTATTTTTTTTCAAGATACCATTTTGCTTTATATATTTAATCTAAGCCAATAATTTCTTTTGCTCTTTTTATATCTTTATTACTTGCAACTCTTACATTTTCTAGTTCATAGTCAAGATTTAATTTTTTCCATTTATATTTTCCCAGGTCATGGTATGGCAAAAATTCAAATTTTTCTACTTCTAATTCATTTAATAATTCTTTTAGTTTAAGTAAATCTTCTTTTTTATCTGTTATTCCCGGAATTAGTACTTGTCTTATCCATATTCTTTTTTTCTTTTCATTTATATATCTTGCAAATTCTATTTCTTTTTGGTTTGACATGCTAGTAAGCCATTTACAGGTTTCATCATTTATAGCTTTTATATCTAGTAAAAATACATCTGTTAAATCTATAATTTGAGCTAATTTGTCTGTAATAGTAAACATTCCTGATGTATCTAAACAAGTAGATATATTATGCATTTTTAATTCTTTAAATAATGCTAATACAAAGTCTTGTTGAAGAAGTGGCTCTCCTCCACTTACTGTAACCCCTCCTCCTGATGACACAATATAATTTTTATATCTTAAAACTTTATTTACTACTTCTTCTACTGTATATTCAGTTCCCATGTTAATATCCCATGTGTCTCTGTTTTGACAATACTTACATTTAAGGTGACATCCTTGCATAAATATTACGAACCTAATTCCTGGTCCATCAACTGCACCTAAACTTTCAAATGAATGAATTCTCCCTCTTACATTTATATTTTCCATTATACCTCTTTATATTTTTTCTTGTATTGTTCTTGAAATAACTTCTTCTTGTTGCTCTTTTGTAAGTTTTACAAAGTTTACAGCATATCCAGATACTCTTATTGTTAGATTTGGATAATTTTCTGGATGATTCATTGCATCTATTAATAAACTTCTATCAAAAACGTTAACATTTATATGATGACCTGTTTGCATAAAGTATCCATCTAACATGCCGATTAAGTTTTTTACTCTTTCTTCTTCATCATGACCTAGTGTATTAGGTGTTATTGCAAATGTATATGAAATTCCATCTTCTGAATATTCATATGGAAGCTTTGCAACTGAGTTCATTGAAGCAAGTGCTCCTGCTTCATCTCTTCCGTGCATTGGATTTGCTCCTGGTGCAAATGCTACACCTGCTTTTCTTCCATCAGGTGTGCTACCTGTATTTTTTCCATAAACAACATTTGAAGTAATCGTTAATATAGAAAGTGTTGGGTCTGCTTTTCTATACATTTGATGTTTTTCGATTTTTTTCATAAACCTTTTAACTAAGTCTACTCCTATTTCATCTACTCTATCATCATCATTTCCATACTTAGGGAAATCTCCTTCTACTTCATAGTCTACTGCTAGTCCTTCTTCATTTCTAATAACTTTTACTTTGGCATATTTTATTGCTGAAAGTGAATCAACTACAACAGAAAATCCAGCAATACCGCAAGCCATTGTTCTTCTTATTTTTCTATCATGAAGAGCCATTTCTAAAGCTTCATATGAATATTTGTCATGCATATAATGGATTGCATTTAATGCTTTTATATATATTTTTGCAACATAGTCCATCATTTGATCATATTTTTCCATTACTTCATTATAGTCTAAATATTCTGAAGTAATTGGTTCATATTTAGGTGCGATTTGCTTTCCTGTTAGTTCATCCTTTCCTCCATTTATTGCATAAAGCAAAGTTTTTGCTAAGTTTGCTCTTGCACCAAAGAATTGCATTTGCTTTCCTATTTTCATTGCAGAAACACAGCAAGCAATTCCATAGTCATCTCCCAAAGTAATCCTCATTAAATCATCATTTTCATATTGTATTGAAGAAGTCTTTATTGAGATTTTTGCACAGTAAGATTTAAATCCTTCTGGTAAATTTTTAGACCAAAGTACAGTGATATTTGGTTCTG
>USTA01000029.1 GCA_900557475.1 uncultured Clostridium sp.
CGGGAAAGTCTTTTTTTACAAAACTTATGATTTTAAGATATGCAATCTTAAACTTAGAACAGTATATAATAGATCCAGATAGAGAATATACTATTCTGGGAGAAAATCTAAATGGAACTGTTATAAAGTTAGGACCAAGTTCAAAAACCTACGTTAATGTACTAGATATAAGAGAAGAGAGCTTGGAGGAAAATCAAGAAGGATATTTAGCAACAAAAATAGGTAAATTAATGGGATTTTTTAAACTAATATTCGAAAATATAAAAGAAAAAGAAAAATCTGAGTTGGAGAAAAATCTAATTGAAATATATAAAGAAAAGGGGATAACTTTTGAAGATAAAAGTTTGTATAAAAATGGAAGATTTAAAAATGCAAAAGATATGCCTAAATTATCGGACTTATATAATAAATTAGATAAACAAATGAAATTAAAATTATTTCCATTTGTTCATGGTTCATTAAAGTTTTTAAATAATTATACAAATGTAAAATTAGAAAATAAACTCATAATCGCAGATATATATGAATTAGGTGAAGAAAATATAAAATATGCAATGTTTATTTTTATCGAACTTTTTTGGGACAGAATAAAGAAGGAAAGAAACAATAAAAAGGCAATATATTTGGATGAAATTTGGAGGCTAATAGGAGTTACATCTAATAAAGAAGTTGCTAGTTTTATATATAAAATATTTAAAACAATAAGAAAATATGGAGGAAGTGGAGTAGCAATTACACAAGATATATCAGATCTATTTAGTTTAGAGGAGGGAACATATGGAAAAAGTATATTAAATAATTCAAGTATAAAGGTATTTTTTAACCTAGAAGAAGAAAATATTAAAGTATTAGAAAAATATACAAATTTATCAAATAAAGAGAAAATAGAAATTAAATCTTTCGAAAGAGGAGAGTGCCTAATGTTTGTAGGACAAGAACATATTTTAACTAAGATAAAGGCAGCAGATTTTGAAAAAGAACTAATAAAAGGAGGAAAATAAAATTAAAAAGATAATAACTGCAATAGGAAATAAATTATTAAATGAAAAATTAAAGGAAAATGGATATGATGTACTGTGTGCAGATATTCCATATAAAGAAGGAATATTAGAATATTTAGAAAAGAATTCAAACATAAATATTATTGTAATTAATGAAGAACTAGAAGGAGAATTTACAAAAGAGCAAATTTTCAAAAATATTAAAAAAATAAATAATAATATTAAAATAATTTTTGTAAAAAATGCAAACATAAATGAAAATGATATAATTAAAAAAATAGAGTCTAATGAATTGAATCAGAACAAAGAAATTTTAAATCATGAAAAAACGCAAAAAAATCAATATGAAAAAATGCAAAACAAATCTATATTTTATCAAAAAACTTTACCTCTAAATAATATTTTTCCAAAAAAGAATTATAAAAAAGCAGAAACAATGTGTGTTGTAGGTCCAAATGGAATAGGAAAGAGTGTTTTTTCAATCTTATTTGCACAAGAAGCTGTAAATAAGAAAAGTATAATAATAGACTTCGATGTTTTGAATAATAGTCTTCAAACATTATTAGGAATAAAGAAATACGAAGAAAAAATTAAAAATGGAATTAAAAGAAATGATTTAGTATATCATGAACTAGATATAAGTAAATATATAATAAAAACAAAATATAATATAGATTTATTATCAGGACTTAATCTTATTTTTGATGAAAAATATAAATTAAGCTACAAAAAAATAAGAAGAATTGTAGAAAAACTAAAACAAAATTATGATTTGATAATTTTTGATACATCCACAGAAACACTATTAGATTATACAAAAGAAATTATGAAAGAAGTTGAAAAAATAATATTTATTTCAGGTGCAAATATGTTAGAAGTAAGAAAATCAGAAAGACTTCTAAGAATTTATGAAGATGACTGGAATATAAATAGAAGTAAAATAAATATTGTATTTAATAGATGTACAAATAATTCAATAGATGAAAGTGTTCTTAGAGATGTATTTAAAAACTATAATGTATTAGGAAAAATAATGCTAAGCGAATATTATGATTTAGTAATAAACAAAAATATGAAACAAAAGTCAAAGTTACGAAAAGAAATTGAAAAAATTAAAAAAGAAATTATAAAGGAGAAATATAATGGAGCTTGCAAATAGCTTAGAAAGAAGTTTTTCATTAGATGCTGCTTCAATTCTTGAAGAGCAAAAAGGATTTTTACAAAGTAATATTGGAAAAGTGGTAAATGTAGCTTTAGATACAGGAATAAGAATACTTTTTCCAGATATGATAGAAGAACAAATAATAAATATAAAAGATGAAATAGTAGAAAATGGTTTTAAGGCAGGACTTAAAGAAGCAATTTCTTCAGCAGTAGATTTGGGAAAGAGTGTAGTAGGAATCTTTACAGGTAAATTTGATAATGTTACGCAAGTAAGAAATGCTGTAAAAAATGGAGGAATAATAGATGGAATTTCTGATGCACTAGATTATGCATTAAAAATGTGTTCAAAATTAGGAAAAATTCCTTCTAGTGTTATATCTGTAATAAGAAACGGAAAAGATGCAATTTTAAACAATATTAGTAAAAACATAGAAGGGGAATTTGAAAATCAGATAGGTTCCGTAGAGAAAATAGGAAAATATTCGGAGAATTGGAAAAAATTTTTTGAAAATAAAGACTTTGATGGAATGGAAAAGGAGTATTCTAAGATGAAAAAAGCACTAAAAGTAACTATACCATTAGAAAATACAATAAAAGAAGCGAGAAAAATAGAAAATATGCATTTATTAGTAAAAAATAAGGGTAGTTTTGAGTTAACAGAAGAAGAAATAGAGCTGGCTAAAAAGCTAGTTGAATAAGAAAATATAGAAGGCAGAATAATACACTTTTCTCATTGCCCCCCAATTATAGTAGAGGAAGTGTATTATTCTGTCTTCTATAAAATTGATTAGTCGTCGTCTAAGTTATTAAAAAACTCACTATCATAAAAATCTTTTATAGAAATTCCAAAACCAATACAAATATAAAAAATAGTTTCGGATGAAGGAGCTTTTTTAATAACTTTAAATAAACTTCTGATTGTAGAAGGATTTATTCCAGAAGCAATTGCAAGTTGGTTCAAATTCATATTGTTAAATTTACATAGTTCTGCTATTCTTTTTCTAGTTGCATCTAATAAAGTCATAATATTATCTCCAATTCTTAAAAAGATTAGTAAAATAAGTATAACAAATAATTAAGTTTAATATGAGCTATATTTAACGCATAATCGTTAAAAATAAGAAAAATTTTCCAAAAACTATAATAAGAGAAAACATAAATTAAAATAGTGGATTTTAAGGAAAAATCTCGGTTTTTTCCTTGCAAAATTTGGGTCAGTTTAGTATAATAGATACATAAAAAATGAACAAAAGTAAACATAAAATTAAAGAAATAATCAATGAAAAGAGGGAGACAAATGGACAAAAAACAAGAACCAGAATTTGCAGAAGGAAAGATAGTCGAAAGAGATGTAGAAGCAGAGATGAAGACAGCATATATTGACTATGCAATGAGTGTTATAGTTCAAAGAGCATTACCAGATGTAAGAGATGGTTTAAAGCCAGTACATAGAAGAATTTTATATACAATGTATGAAGATGGCTTAACTTCAGAAAAGCCATTTAGAAAATCTGCTACAACAGTAGGAGATGTTTTAGGTAGATACCATCCACATGGAGATTCATCAGTATATGATGCAATGGTAAGAATGGCACAAGATTTCTCATTAAGATATCCACTTATAGATGGACATGGTAACTTTGGATCTATTGATGGAGATGGTGCAGCAGCATATCGTTATACTGAAGCTAGAATGTCAAAAATATCAGAAACGATGCTTACAGATATAGAAAAAGATACAGTAGACTTTATGCCAAACTTTGATGGAATTAGACAAGAACCAACAGTATTACCAGCCAAATTACCAGCACTTTTAGTAAATGGTTCATCAGGAATTGCGGTTGGTATGGCAACTAATATACCTCCTCACAACTTAACAGAAATATTAAATGCTATAATAAAAATAATAGAATCAGATGAAGATTTATCGGATGAAGACTTATTTAAAATAGTAAAAGGTCCTGATTTCCCAACAGGAGGACTAATTCTTGGAAGAGAAGGAATAAAAGAAGCATATGCAACAGGTAGAGGAAAGATTCTACTAAGGGCAGAAGCTGAAATAGAAGAAATGAGTGGAAACAAACAAAGAATAATTGTTTCTTCATTACCATATCAAGTAAATAAAGCCAAATTAATTGTAGATATAAGTCAGCTAGTTAGAGACAAAAAGATAGAAGGAATTTCAGAAGTAAGAGATGAATCAGATAGAGAAGAAAAAGTTAGAGTTGTTATAGAGTTGAAGAGAGATGTAAATGCAAAATTAATTTTAAATCAATTATATAAATATACTCAAATGCAAAGTTCTTTTGGAGTTATTATGCTTGCATTAGTAAATAATGAGCCTAGAATTTTAACTTTAAGACAATGTTTAGATTATTATATAGAACATAGAAAAACAGTAGTTTTAAGAAGAACTAAATTTGATTTAGATAAAGCTTTAGCAAGAGCACATATATTAGAAGGATTAAGAATTGCTATAGATAACATTGATGAAGTAATAAAAATAATACGTGAGTCATATGATGATGCAAAAGAAAGATTAATGGAACGTTTTGGACTAGATGATATACAAGCCCAAGCTATTTTGGATATGAGACTTAGAACTCTTCAAGGATTGCAACGTGAAAAAATAGAAGAAGAATATGAAGCATTAATGAAATTGATTGCACATTTAAGAGAAATTTTAGCAAGTGAAAAACTAGTATTTGATATCATAAAAGAGGAATGTCTTGAAATGAAAGAAAAATACGGAGATGAAAGACTTACTAAAATTGTTGCAGCACCAGGAGAATTTAACGATGAAGATCTTATAAAAGAAGAAGACTCAATAATTGCATTAACTAGATTTGGATATATTAAAAGAATGCCTCAAGATACATATAAGAGCCAAAGGAGAGGTGGAAAAGGGATTACTGGAATGACAACAAGAGAAGACGACTTTGTAAAGCAGATTTTTAGTGCCTCTACACATGATATAATATTATTCTTTAGTAATAAAGGAAAATTATATAGATTAAGAGGATTTGAAATTCCAGAAGCAGGAAGGACAGCAAAAGGAACAGCGATTGTAAACTTATTATCACTTGATGCAGGAGAAAAAATAACAGCTGTAATTCCAATAAAGAATTTTGAAGATGGAAAATTCCTTCTTATGGCTACTAAAACAGGTTTGGTAAAGAAAACAGCTTTAGTAGAATATGATTCAGCAAGAAAAACAGGATTACAGGCAATAAACTTAAAAGAAGACGATGAACTTATAGATGTAAGACTAAGTGATGGAGATAATAATATTGTACTTGTAACTAAAAAGGGAATGTGCATAACATTTAGTGAAAAAGATACAAGGCCAGTAGGAAGAACAGCTCAAGGAGTTATTGGAATAAAACTAGATAAAGAAGATATTGTAATTGGAATGGAAACAATTACTGAAGGTAAGAGCGGAACTTTACTTGCAATAACAGAAAATGGTTTTGGAAAGAGAACTGAACTAGAAGAATATAGAGTTCAAACAAGAGCTGGAAAAGGTGTTATAACATACAAAGTAACTTCTAAAACTGGAGATATTATAGGAATTAGAATTACTAATGAAGAAGAAGATGTTATGATGATAACAGACACTGGAACAGTAATTAGAATTAAAGCTAAAGAAATAAGTGTGCTAGGAAGAAACACACAAGGTGTTACACTAATGAGAACAAATGATGGAGGAAAAGTAGTAAGTATAGAGACAATAAATGAAGAAGATACAAATATAGAAGAATAAAAAAATATGCAATGTTTAAAATTTAAACATTGCATATTTTTTATTTATTTAATTTCTTTTTTATACGAATATCATCACCAAAAAAATAACAAGCCTCATAATTTCCAATTATACGAGATAGAATTCTTTCCTCATAATTAGTGTATAATTCTTGTAAAGATAAATTAGTAGAGATTATTGTTTTGGTTATATTATTATTTTGATTTAAAAGTCTAGAATTTATGATATTAAATAATTCAGTAATTTTTAAATTATTTTTAGTTTCAGTACCTAAATCATCAATAATAAGTAGATCAACAGTAGTTATTGACTTTACTATGTTTTTATCTGTTTTTCCAAATTTATAATCAATAATTCCATCTAACATTAAAGGGGCGGTCTGATATAGTACAGTCTTTCCTTTTTTTATCATTTCATTTGCAATACAAGAAGACAAAAAAGTTTTTCCTAAGCCAGAATTACCACAAAATAATAAATTATTTTCATTTGGATTATCAAAATTATCAATAAAATTATCACAAATATTTTTAATTTTTTTAATATTCTCACGAGGAGAAAGTTTTGAAGAATACTTACATTCATTTGGTATATCTGAGTAATAATCTAATCTGAACTTAGAGAAATTTTGATTTTCTAAATCATATATATTAGAATTATTGTATTGAATATTATATAATTTTTGCTTAATACAAGGACAAAGTACAGTGCCTGCATCACTTTTTATATATCCTGTATCATTACAGTTGCTACATTCAAAATGTGGAGATAAATCATAAAGAGACTTACCAGCAGCTTTTAATATATCTATCTTTTTTTGTTTCAAGACCTCTAAATCGCTTTTTAATTTTTGAGGAGCATTAGAATTCTTTTGAGTTAAGGTTGCTTTTATTGCATAAATAGATGTTGTATTTATATCATTATCTATTTTTTCCAATTCGGGTATAGCAGAATATAACTCATATTTTTTATTTTCAGCTTCAATAATAGCTCTATTTCTTTTTTGATCATACTCAATTAAAAGAGCCTGTAAATTTTGCTTATTCAAAATAATCACCTCTTTTCAGGATTATATATTACTATAAAAATTATTTAAATCTGTATATTCTCTTTGCGAATATGAAGATGTTTTCTCCTTTGAATTTTTAGGTTGAACTGGTTTAGCTTTTTGATTTTCTAAGTGCTTTAGTATATCATCAGGAGTTTTTAAATTTCTTTCATACCAATCAGAAATAAGTTTATCCATATATTCAAAACTTAAATTATATTTTCCAGTAGTCTTTTTTAAAGCAATTTCAATAATTTCAAGCCCATATCCATATGTAATATTCCACTTTTCGATATATGCTTCTTCATAAATAGTAAATGGTCTAGAAAGTCGAAGTTTTCTTTTAATTGCACTTTGAAGGGTCTTAACTTTTTGTTCTTTTTCAAAATATAAATCTAAATCAGTAAAGGTTTTAATTTTGTTTTTAAACCAAGCTTCAGCAACAGTCGCCACATAACTTCTGTGGAGAGCAGATTTATTAAAACAATATCTAAATAATGCAATCATAACTTCCTCATCAAATGCATATTTTTTAAACCAAAGGTCTATATCTCCATACCATGATGGTGACATTATTCCTTGGAAGAATTCATTGTTGATTGTATCTATTGCTTTTGCTCTATGCTTATTCTCATTTATTTCCTTCATAGCAGAAGCAGAAATTGTAATTTTAGGTTTGTATAGTTTATTTAATTCAATTTCTTGAATATTAGTAACAATAAAACCTTGATTTTTTCGAATAAGCAGACCATTATCTTCCCAATATTTAATAGCGTCTTGAATTAGTTTTAATGGTAACTCAAGCTTCTTCGAAAGGTCATTAATTTTTACGTCTTTATTATATTTAGATAAGAAGTATAAATATAAATAGACTTTTATAAAATCTCCATTAGCCTGAGATAAATACTCAGTAAAAAACACATCTGGTATTGCTGTTGTGGAAAAAATTAATGATGAATCATTTTGCTCTAACTTCATATTTACCTCCTGTTTATTAAGTCGAATTATATCATTTTTAGGAGTATTTTACAACTACTTGTATAAATAAATCTTTGGTCTAAAAAAGTATTTAAAAATATACCACAAGAAATATAATATACTTTCATGATTAAAATCTATAATACTTAGCAACAGAAGGGGAAGGCACAATATAATAATGATGAAGATTTTAGCTGTTAAATTTTGAATAAAAGTATTAGATATAGAAAAAACAAATAAAAAGTGAATAATATTAA
>USTA01000030.1 GCA_900557475.1 uncultured Clostridium sp.
TATTTCATTTTTAAATTTTATGTTTCTATTTTAACATTCTCTATAAGCTATATGCTATACATTTTATCATTTTTTTCTAAAACTATACATATTTTCATTTAGTAAATTTAGTTATCTGCTCACACAGTATTTTTAATTTAAGTGGACTTGAGTTTCACTTTCTTTTACTACGACTGTAATTCCAGAATCTTTAGCTTTTATATTATATACCGGTTCTTGCAATTTGAAGTTTCATTTATTTTCTTTCTATGTGGCTTTCATGTTGTTCTATTTGCTATTGATTATCTCTGGCTTAATGCTTTTTTTCAATTGTATATTCATCTGTAATTTCTATTTTTTGTAAACTTTCGTTTGGTACTTCATTTGTCGTTTTACACGTTTTGTTAGCTATTTCATTTTTCTTTTGAATGTACTTTTCCTATCTAAATTGTATAAATATAAAATGTTATTTATACGTCATACTCCCATAAGCTTAGATGTCCTTTAGCTTCAACAGGAACTTCGAAAACCTCCACATTATCTAGTTGCCAACCATAGTTCTCTTTGAATGAACTTTTAGTGTAAATATCACTATTTTCTTTTAGTAACATTTCTTTAAATTCTGGTGTCATTTTTACGCAATCCCTTAAAACAACTTTTCCTAAAATTTTTCCTGTAATAAGTTCACCTTTTATGTACTTTGATAATCTGCATGCTGCTTCTTTATCTATACTCTTTCCTGCGTGAATTAGCAACTCTCCTCTATATTTTGTTTGCCAGCTTCTGAATTCAAATCTTTTGTCTTTTTGCATTATTAGCGTTGCCCATGGCTGCTTTATTGTTAATACCTTCATTTTTATATTCTCCTGTATGTTTATTATATCACTTGAGTTTGTTTGTTTAAAGTTTTTTGTATGAATTTTTGTAGCTTACTAGGTTGGTTGGTAGACCTTCGGGTTATGAGAATTTAATTGTGATTTTTGAAGAATTTTGTTAACTCGAGTTTTTATTGGTTTTAATAGGGTTATAGCAAATTGGTAAGATTATGAAAATCGTTAAAAATTGTACTTTTTTGCATTGATTGTCCCCAATTTGTCCCCAATTTTTTGAGGCATCAAACATATGAAATTTCAATATATTTTTTAGTTTGTTATTGCAAGTTTTTTAGTGTTTTGACGTGTAGAATTTTAAAATTTATAAAAATGGAGGTTAATATTAATGAATAATTTTAGAGAAGTTAATGATGATATTTTAAGAGATTGGCTAAGTTTTAGAGAGGAAATGGTTTTAGGCACACTTACTAAAGAAGATAAAAAACATTATATTTATTTTGATGAAATTTGTGAAAGTATTTTAAAGAATGTTCCTAAACAAAATCAAAAGTATGTAAGAAATCAATTAGATAGACTTGATAAGAATTTTATGGATTATCTTTGCTATTGGAATGAGAAGTATTATAGGAATGGATTTTGTGATGGGGTTAAATTGATTAGTGAATGTATTGACAAATAGTTAAACTTAATCCAAAGTTTTTTCAAAATTTTGAAAAAACTTTGGATTCTTATGTACTTTTTTCAAATTTTTATAAATAATAAAAGACAATTAACTTATAATAAAAACAGAACTCCATGTTTCTATTTTACTTTCTAAATTTACACTTTTTAAATTATTTTATTATCTTTTCTTCTGGTTTTACAATTGAATTTTCTGCTTTTTCAAGCAAATTTAACCCCCATGTATATTGCTGATTTTCATAATTATAAATTATAACATTCGGATCATAATTTTTTGAAAATCCTTGTCCTAATGCAAATGTAAATGCAACTGAAGATGAAATACATAAATGAATCTGTTTTATTTTTTTGATTCTAACTATTTCTCTAATGTTACTAAATATTATATCTTTATAATAATCTATTTGTTTTTCTGATGTTATAATGTCAAAACCCTTATCTATAGTTTCAAATTTTAGATAATTATTGCTTTCAATATTAAATCTATTTAGTTGTTCTTCTGTTATAGGGAATGTTGTAGATATACTTACAATAAGTGTATTGCTTTCTTTTAAGCTCTTTTCAACCTTTAATTCCGGGTAATTTCCTGAATATTCTTCTTTGTCAATTAATAATTTAAATATATCTTCATCTCTCTTTTTGTGAAATAATTTAAAGTAAGTCTGATCACCCACTTTATATCCTAATCTTAAAATATATGGTGTATGTAAAATTCCTGCAAATGCGTAATATTTTTCTTCTTTTTTTTCCATAAAATTTTCAACATATTTATCTAATTCTTTTACAATACCTGCATAACTTAAATAATTATCCCCTAGTATTTTAACATCATTTGATAAATCCTTATAGAAATCTTTATTTTCATACATATATTTTGTACTAATATTTACTTTTGTATTTTCAAATGTATTAACAATCATTATTTTAATACTATCGTTTTTAAGGATAATTTTAAAAGCAATTATTATTATATCTAAAAAAAATAACAAATAGAAAATCCATTTTATGTTATAGTAAAATATTCTTAGATCCTTTATTCCTGCAATTAGATTTACAACCCATTCTGACTCAAAATTATTAAGAAATGAAAAATCATAAGGTATTTTATCCAAAATAATAACAGCACTTGATAAAATAAAATAGATAATTAATACTTTAAATGGTATTTTTATTAATATCTTTTTTAATTTTTGCATCATAAATTACTTCTCCTTTTGACGTATATATCTTTATTTCTTTTCCATTAAATATTAAATGTATATATTTCTTATTCCATTTTTTCCATTGATAGAAATCTATATTTGAAGCTTGTACTTTCTCTTGAAATGGATGAGTATGCCATGTTCCCATAATAATATTTCCTTTGGGTACTTCAAATAATTGTATATCTTCTTCGTTAAAACTAATAGATATTGGGAATCCTTTTTTAAAAGATAATGTTTCTAAATATATATTAAATAGATCTCTTTTTGCAAATATAACTCCTCCTACTTCATAATCATTATTAAAATGTATCTTTAACATTTTTTCAAAATCATCGCTTATTCTAATCCTTTTCAATTTCAACATATACTATTTCATCCTCATTTATTGTTTCTACTAATGACCTTATTACTTTTTTTGCAAGTTTTATCAATAGTTCTTCATCATAAATAGCAATTGATCTTCCACATCCATTTCCTATCAATTCTCTTCTTTCTGTTATTTTTGATTTAAATAGAAAATCATATGTAGTATTTATTATTTGTCGTGGTTTAGTTTTAACAAATTTTGCATTTTCTCCAAAATTATTAATAGCTACTAAAATAATTTCAACATCATCTGAACAATTTTTTTCTAAAAAAGAAGCTATTTGAATCCATGACATAAAATTGTCAACAGACACTATAATCATTTTACAATCATTTATAATATCTGCATCACTATCTGCTCGTATATTAAGATTAAATAATCTTAAATTTACTGAATCTAAATTTTTGCAAAATTCTTTTACCGCATAAGTTTTCTTCTTACCTTTATATGGAAAAGCAAATCTAAAAGCGTTATCCACAGTATATTTATCATGATCTATTAATACAACATCATTTAACCCATTTGCTAAGCCATATTTTATTATATATGAATTTACAGATCCAACTCCTATAAATGCTGTTTTACCTATTAAATTATCACATTTTTTTCCTGTTATTCTTTGTCTGGCTTTCTTATAAGCATCTCTTTCATAATATATTATATTTTTTTCTTTTCGAAG
The DNA here is from genome assembly GCA_900557475.1 of uncultured Clostridium sp. GTDB lineage: Bacteria > Bacillota > Clostridia > TANB77 > CAG-508 > CAG-793. The sequence continues at coordinate 3,745 of USTA01000030.1, forward strand.
AAATATTGAATAATCTTCATAGCTCTTTATATAAATCTCATATGTACTATAATTTTCCATTTCTTCAATTGTTTCCCATAATTGTTCTACTGTACTAATTTTTATTTTAGTCTGATTTAATTTGTTTTTTACTTTACTTTCTTTAGCATCATATCCTAAATAACTTCCAACATAATATTCTATCTCAAACAGAAATTCTAAAAGTTTTAGTTCTAATGGCAATCTAAAAAGCCATGGTATATATTTACTGACTATACTCTCTAATGAATTTTCTTCAACTAGTTCATTTAAATGAAGCTCTATATTTCCAAATATACATATCTTGCCATCTCTCATAATATGTGGCACTTTTCCAAACCAATCTTTATCTGTATAAAAATTCTTTTCAGTTACATTATATTTGAAATCTATATCATCTATTTTAAATATAATATCGTCTTTTCTTATTTTTGCATTTGTATCTACTTTTTTTATAATTTCTAATCTTTTTTCATTGTCCATTTTTACCCCATCGTTCCAGTAAAACTACTATCTACTTTTCTATTATTTTTAATGTTTATACTGTCATAAATATCTTTTTCTATAATTTGATCATATTGTTTATGTTCTAAATTTATTAATACTTTATCAATTACTTTTTTCATTTCATAAATATTTTTTACTTTATAAAAAGTATTATGTACATATAAGCTTTCTAAACTTGGACCTTCATATTCATTTGATTCTATATATTTTTTTATGTATCTTACACTTTCTAATACATCTTCATACAGTTCATCTTCATTTGCATTTATATGCATATTTTTATTGCATAATAATAAATTAATAGAAATACTTGGAATTTTATTACACTCATCTATTTCTAAAGCATTACTAGCTGTTTTTATAAAATGCTTTATTAATCTAACAACTTTTCTTCTAGTATCATTTTGTTTATAATAATTACTGAAATACCCTATTAATTCTTTTGGCTTTGCTAAATCAGTTTTTTCAACTCCACCAATGCAATTATGGAAATATATTATATCATTAACTCTCGTATAAATAGCTACATCTATTTTATATTTGTTTTTAAAATCTATTGTAATACAAGGTTTTTTCTTTTCTACAATATATTTATTTCCAAATGCTTTTGATAGCTTATTATAAATTAATTCTCTTATTCTTAAGTCTATTGTATTATTATCTATAATAAATGCTATATCGGCATCTACATCATAAGATTTATGTTTTATTGCAGTATTTGTTCCATAACTTCCTTGCAAAAATGTATCTCCATCTAAGTTTGTGTCTATCCTTGAACTCAGTTCTTTAAAAGTTATTTTTCTTCCTTCGTAAATAGCATTGTCTTCTGATAATACTTCTACCACTTCTTTTACATACTTTTGTAATTTTGTACTTCTAGGATCAGTTTGATGGTATCCAATACATATTTCATTTAAAATTTCTTCTAGTGTCATTTTCCTATCTCCTTTTATTTTTTTATTTTTCAATTATAAAGCTGGAAAATTCAAATCACTAATTAATTTTCTATTTTTTCACTTTTGCTTTATAAACTATCTAAACATTTTTTTATAAAAACTTGCATATTAGTTCTACTTGATTTTTCAAACTTTTCCATTAAGTTTTTAACTTGTTGTATATCTGATTCTCCATTATTTGTTGGAAATAAATCTCTATATAACCTGCCTTTTTCTTTATTATTCGGTAATTTATCTATTAGTTTTAAATCTAACAATACTTCATCCAGATTATTTTTATTCCATATTGGAATTATGTAAGGATTTAACCAATGATTTTTAAACATTTCTCCTGAGATGTATTTCTGCTTTCTATCCTCACTGGTATCATCCAAATCCATTATTGGCATTAACGAAAAATTTTTTAATATTCCTTTTTCTTCTTCCACAATATATCTTTTGTTAAATTCTCTTTTATTTTTAAAAATATTATTTCCTAATACAGTTATTAAACTATCTATTTGTATGCTCGTTTTTCCATTACTTTCTGCATATATTTCTATAGGCAAATGTAAATTACTTTTTATATGCTCTGCTAACAACAATTCACTTTTTCCATGTGCTATTACAATCCCTTTACAGTAATTAAGTTTCCTCACCATCAGCATTTTCCTCATTATTTTCTGAATCTTCTAGAGCATACTTAATTTCTTCAAAATCAATATAGTTCGTTGTTGGAATTCCACCAAAAACACCTTTAAAATACAAATCACGAGCATTATTATTTTTTTGTATTTTAATTCCATATTCTTTTATAGAATTTATCATTTTGTTTCCATTACGGTCTGTTGATAATATATAAATATTTTCCTTTGGCAATACTTCTAATAGAAGTGTATTATGTGTTGTTATTATCAGTTGTCCTGTTATTTCATCCTTTATTGACATTATAATATTTTTCATTAGTACATCATGTATTCCATTATCTATTTCATCTATTATAACTGTTTCTCCTAATAATGAACCTATTATTGTATCAAATTGATTTAGTATTCTTCTTGTTCCGTCTGATTCAAGTCTAGAAGGTATAGACTTTATTTGTCCTCCTATCATTTTATTAAAATATAATTCATAATGGATTCTGTCTTCTTTTTCATTTATTTCATATTTAACTTCTTTTATATCTGCATACGCTTGTGTAAAAAAGATGTTTAAAACATTTTCATATTTCTTTATTTCAGATAACTTATCTTTTTTTACAATTCCTTTTTGTATATTATTTAATTTCCTTACTTTTACAAAACCATCTGGTATTATTTTTAAAGCACCTTTATCAACATGCACTGTCATTAACCAAATTCTATCTATTACTTCTATAATATTTTTAGATATATTATTATCTATATAGTCTTTATTTTTCTCTATTGTCTCAAATGATAATAATGATAAAAAAGTATATTTCCCCCAATATTTATCAATTCCATCGATTAATTCTTCATTGTATTTTTCATTAATAAATATATTCTTATTTAAGTTTTTAGTAATTTTGTTATTTTCTTTATTTATTTGAAATAGATATGCTCTTTGTTTTCCCGCCATATAGTATAGTTTTTCTTCTATAATTTCATCATCAAATTTTATATAATAAAATCCATCTTTATTATTAATTTTGAAACCATATTCAATTTCAGTTGCTTCTTCTTCATCTAACATTCTATATTCTTTTAGGTTAAATGATAATTGGAAAATTTGTCTTATTTCTGTTGGTAACTGATCTGACATTTCTTCTTGTATTTTCCAAAACTCTTTTGGCATCTTATTCATCGCAATATCTGTTGCTCTTGACATTATTGATTGTTGTAATAATTTAAATAATTCTACAATATTAGTTTTTCCACTTCCGTTTTCACCATAAATAGAGATAAATTGATTTGTCTTAGTTTTTGTTTTATTTAAATTAAATTCAATATCTTTCAAAGATTTAAAATTTTTAGCTTTTACATATGTGAACATTTTATCAACCTCCTATAATATTGTATCATTTTTAAACTTTTCTATACTATTTTACACCTTTTTTAAGTGTAAGTCAATTATTTTTAATACATTTTGTATCATTTTTATAAAACTTTATATAATATTCTATGTTTTCTTTATAAAAATAGTACCTTTTTTGTATCATTTATTATTTTCCATTTAAATAAAAAAAGCAGACATTATTGTCTGCTTGGTGTGTAGATTAGGAATCGAACCTAACGCTCTAATCTATATATTTTTAGTATTATATCTACTTAATATCACATTTGTTTCTACACATATACAAGAGCTAACACCATGTGAAAATATTTTCATAGACTTCATCTCCTCATAAATTATTGTAAAATATGCTGTAATCATTACTTCAAAAACATTTATCCATAATGCAGAATCAATCTTGATTATAATAGTAGATATTATAAATACTAAAATTACATATAGCATTTTTTATTTTTTTAATTTTCAAACTTCACTGGTACAATATGTTCATCAAATAATATATATTTTGAATCTATTTTCCTATTATCATTGTAATGTCCAAAATACCACTTTTTAAATTCACATTTTTCTAATATTTCCTGTCTCACAGCTACCAACTGTAGTACTTGCAGCTATTTTCTTCTACTTTATTTAAATTTTATTTCGTCATTCCTTTACATTTCAATTTAGCTTGTCTTATAACTGTTTGCACTGCTTTTCCTTTTGTTTGATATCAGCAATTTCTTGATTTTAGTTCTCATTATAGAATCTCTCTTTCATGTCTTCATCAAAAGTCATATTCTTATTAACTATTTCAATAAATTCTTTATTTATTTTTTCAACTTCATGATTTCTTGTATTATTCTATATCTTCTACGCTTATTCTTTCATTATATTAAACCACTATTTTTAAATTTAATAGAAATTCTTCATTA
>USTA01000031.1 GCA_900557475.1 uncultured Clostridium sp.
GACTTTCCAGATGTATATATTACAAGAAAAATTTTAAATGATGGAGCTAAATATTTTGGACCATATCCAAATTCAGGTGCTGCAAAGGAAATGTGTGAATTTATAAAATCAAAATTTAAAATAAGGCAATGTAAAAGTTTTAAATATAAAGATAGAGTATGTTTAAACTATCATATAAAAAAATGTAGTGCACCATGTATGGGATATATTTCAAAAGAGGAATATAACAAGCAAATAAGTCAAATAATATCTATTCTTGAAGGAAAAACAGATTCTGTAAAAAAAGAATTAAAAGAAAAAATGGATGAAGCTTCAAAAAATATGGAGTACGAAAAAGCGGCAGAATATAGAGATGAAATAAATGCAGTAGAGAGAATTTCAGAGAGACAAAAAGTTTCAAATATATCTGAAAATGATATTGATGTAATCGGACTATATAGAGATGAATATGAAATATGTATAGAAATTTTCTACATAAGAAATAGTAAGATGATAGGTAGAGATAATTTCTTCTTAAAGGGATTGAATGATGAAGATAACAAGGAAATTATATCAGACTTTATAAAGCAATATTATACAGGAAGAAGCTTTTTTCCAAATAAAATAATGATAAAAGAAGATATAGAAGAAAGAGAACTTTTAGAACTTTGGTTAACGCAATTAGCAGAAAGAAAAGTGGAAATAAAGGTTCCTCAAAAAGGTGAGAAATTAAAATTAGTAGAGATGGCTGAAAACAATGCAGAAGTGACACTAAAAAATAAAAAGAAGAGTAATCAACATATTATCGTAGATATAAAAGAAGCATTAAACTTAGAAAAATTACCAAGAAGAATAGAATGTTTTGATATTTCTAACATTTCGGGAACATACATGGTTGCAGGAATGTGTGTAATGATTGACGGAATAATAAAAAAGAACTTGTCAAGAAGATTTAAAATAAAAACAGTATATATGCAAGATGATCCTAAATGCATGGAAGAGGCTGTGACAAGAAGGCTTATGCATTCTGCAAATGGAGAAAGTAAGGGATTTGGAGGTTTGCCAGATGTAATTTTTGCAGATGGAGGAATAACACAAATAAGAGCAATATTAAAGGCAATAAAAAATGTAGAAAAAGAATGTAACAAACCTTTAAATATTAGAGTATTTGGAATGGTAAAAGATAATAACCATAGGACAAGAGCATTAATAGATGAAAATAGAAACGAAATAGAAATATCAGAGGATATATTTAATTTAATAACCCAATTTCAGGACACAGTTCATAATACAGCAATAAATTATCATAAATTTTTAAGAGACAAATCAATGAGTAAATCAGCTTTAGATGATATTATAGGTGTAGGAACTACTAAAAAAGCATTGCTACTAAAAAAGTTTGGAAGTGTAGAAAAAATAAAAGAAGCAGAAATTGACGAAATAGCAGAAGTAAAGGGAGTTAACCGCGAATTAGCACAGAAAATAAAGGACGAATTAATGAATAACTAATAATTCTCCTGAATATATTTATATAAAAGAATTAAAGAAAAAATAACTTTAATTTATATAAATATAAAAAGGAGGGAGAGATGAAGAAAAAAGTTATTATAGGACTAGTTGCACTAACTATTTTAGGACAAGCAGGAGTATTAATACTGTTATATCAATTTATAAAAACATTGGGAACTTTATAAAAAGTAATAAAAATCGGAGGATATATACAAATGGAAATAGCAAATAAATGGAATGACTATGAAATATTAGATATGGCAAATGGAGAAAAATTAGAAAGATGGGGAAATATTACATTAATTAGACCAGACCCACAAATTATATGGAAAGACAAGTCTTATCCAGAAAAATGGAAGAAAGCAGATGCCAAATATAATAGAAGTAACACAGGTGGTGGAAGTTGGAGTTATACTAAAGCACTACCAAAATCATGGCAGGTTTCATATAAAGACTTAATATTTAATATAAAACCTATGGGGTTTAAGCATACAGGATTATTCCCAGAACAAGCAGTAAATTGGGATTGGATGATGAACAAAATACATAATGCAAAAAGAGATATAAAAGTATTAAATTTATTTGCATATACAGGAGGAGCAACAGTTGCTTGTTTAAAAGCAGGAGCATCCGTTTGTCATGTTGATAGTTCAAAAGGAATGTGTGAATGGGCTAAAGAAAATGTTGCTTCTTCAGGGTTGAAAGATAGAAAAGTAAGATTTTTAATAGATGATGTTATAAAGTTTGTAAATAGAGAAATAAGAAGAGGAAACAAATATGATGCTATAATAATGGATCCACCTTCATATGGAAGAGGTGCAAATGGCGAAGTGTGGAAATTTGAAGAAAATATAGGAGATTTAGTAAAACTATGTATGAATGTACTTTCAGATGAGCCTCTATTTTTCTTAATAAATTCATATACAACAGGAATATCTAGTCAGGTATTAGAAAATTTATTAAGAACAAATTTACATCAAAAATTTCATGGAAAAGAAGTAGGAAAATTTACTTGTGGAGAAGTGGGACTTCCTATGAAAAATTCTAAAATGATACTTCCATGCGGAATTTTTGGAAGATGGGAAAATTAGATTTATTAGGAGAAAAGATGCAAAAATTAAATGTTATTTATGAAGATAATCATATAATAGTAGTAGAAAAAATTATAAATATTCCATCACAAGCAGATAAAACTGGTGATATGGATATGCTTACAATAATAAAAGATTATTTAAAAGAAAAATATAATAAACCAGGCAATGTTTATTTAGGACTAGTACATAGACTAGATAGACCTGTTGGAGGAGTAATGGTTTTTGCTAAAACATCAAAAGCAGCAAGTAGATTAAGTGAGGAAGTTCGAAATAAAACATTGCAAAAAACATATTTAGTTATATGTAATGGTAAAATGGAAAAAGATAAAGACACATTAGTTGATTATTTGTGGAAAGATGAAAAGAAGAACACAAGTTATGTAGTAAAAAAGACTAAAAAGTATGCTAAAGAAGCGGTATTAGATTATGAAGTTTTAAAATATGATGATAAACAAAATCTATCTCTTCTTAAAGTGAACCTACATACTGGAAGACATCATCAAATAAGACTTCAACTATCTAGTAGAATGCATGCAATTTATGGAGATAATAAATACCATGGAAGAGGTGCAGGAACAGGAATTAGGTTGTGGGCATATGAACTTAAATTTAGGCATCCTGTAACTAAAGAAGAATTAACATTTAAAATATCTCCACCTTGGGATTTATAAACTTATAAACAATATATAACATCAAACATTTAAAATTAAAATATAAAAAAATTAAATGGCAAAATAGCAAAAGTGCAAAAAATGTTCTTGACAAAAAATGGAATAAGATATACAATAAATGTGGTATAACAAAAGTTATATCACATTTTTTAATCAAAAATTTTGAATTCAATAAAAAATCTAATAAAAATCCAATAAAATATAAGAATACAAGGAGGAATGAATATTGCCAAAAGATACAAAAAAAGAGATAGAAATTTTAAGAAAAAGATTAATTATAGAAGTTAATAAAAATGCAGAAGAATTTGCAAGAGGATTAGAAAAAGGACAAGAACAGGGAGAATACTTAGGAGAACAAAGAGGCAGAGAAATTGGAAGAGAAGAAGAGAAAATTGAGGTAGCTAAAAGACTGGACAATTTAAACATGACTGAATATCAAATTTCTAGAGCAACAGGACTAAGCAGAGAAAGAGTAAAAGAAATAATTGCTGGTCAAGTATTTTTATAATAAAACTATTTTGAAAAACAACTTGAGTTTTTTATAGATTAAATATATAATTCATCATAAGATTATAGCATAAATAAATTTGTATAAGAAAATAGGAGGTCTTAAGTGAAAGAACAAACAATTAATAATGAAGATTCTAAAATAAAAGAGATGATAGATGAGCTTGTAAAAAAAGCTAAAAAAGCATCTGAAGAATATATGAATTTATCACAAGCAGATGTTGATAGAATAATAAGAGCTATGTCTATGGCAGGACAAGAACACCATATGGAACTTGCAAAACTTGCAGTAGAAGAAACAAAAAGAGGAATTTATGAAGACAAAATAACAAAGAATATGTTTGCAACAGAATATATTTATCATAGTATAAAATATGATAAAACAGTAGGATTAATTGATTCAAATGAAGAAGAAGGATATGAAGAAATTGCAGAACCAGTTGGAATTATTGCAGGAGTAACACCGGTTACAAATCCTACATCAACGGTAATGTTTAAATCACTAATTTCAGCAAAGACAAGAAATGTTATAATTTTTGGTTTCCATCCAAGTGCACAGGAAAGTAGTAAAAAAGCAGCAGAAATAATGAGAGATGCAGCAGTAGAAGCAGGAGCACCAGAAAATTGCATTTTATGGATAGAAGAGCCATCAATTACAGCTACAAATATGCTTATGCACCATCCAGATGTAGATTTAATTTTAGCAACTGGTGGAACTAGTATGGTAAAAGCTGCTTATTCTTGTGGAAAACCTGCACTTGGAGTAGGACCTGGAAATGTCCCTTGCTATATTGAAAAAAGTGCAAAACTAAAAACTTCTGTAAATGATTTAGTAATGTCTAAATCGTTTGATAATGGAATGATTTGTGCATCAGAGCAGTCTGTAATTGTAGATGAAGAAATCCTCGAAGAATTTGAAAAACTTATGAAAGAAGCGGGATGCTATTTCTTGAGTCAAGAAGAAACAAATATGCTAAGAGAAAAAATGTTTGAAGAGGATAAGTTAAATAGTTTAGTTGTTGGTATGTCTCCATATAACATTGCAAAAATGGCAGACATAAATGTACCAAAAGAAACAAAGGTATTAGTCTTAAAAGAAAATGGAGTAGGAATAGAATACCCATTTTCAAAAGAAAAACTAAGTCCAGTTTTAGCATATTATGTTGTAAAAGATTCAGAAGAAGGAATTGACTTGGCCGAAAAACTAATAGAATTTGGTGGAATGGGACATTCAGCGGTTATTCATGCAGAAGATGAAAAAGTTATAAGAAAATTCTCGGAAAAGGTAAAAGTAGGAAGAATAATTGTTAATTCTCCATCTACTCATGGTGCTATTGGTGATATATATAATACAAATATGCCTTCACTTACACTTGGATGTGGAACTTTTGGAGGAAATTCAACAACTTCAAATGTATCAAGTGTAAATTTAATAAATGTAAAAAGAGTAGCAAAAAGGAGAGTTAATATGCAATGGTTCAAAGTTCCAAATAAAATATATTTTGAAGAGGGTTCACTTAGATACTTAGAAAAGATGCCTAATATATCAAAAGCATTTATAGTAACAGATCCGGGAATGGTTAAGCTAGGCTATGTTGATAAAGTTTTATATTACTTAAGAAAAAGAGAAAAATATGTGCATTCACAAATATTTTCAGAGGTAGAACCAGATCCATCATTTGAAACAATAAAAAAAGGTGTAGACATGATGAACTCATTTATGCCAGATGTAATAATTGCAATAGGAGGAGGAAGCCCTATTGATGCAGCAAAAGGCATGTGGCTATTTTACGAACATCCTGATGCTGATATAGAAGGTATGAAACTTAAGTTTATGGATATAAGAAAACGTACTTATAAATTTCCTACATTAGGACTTAAGGCAAAGATGGTGGCAATTCCAACAACATCAGGAACTGGCTCAGAAGTTACATCGTTTGCAGTAATTACAGATAAAGAAAAAAACAAAAAGTATCCTTTAGCAGACTATGAACTTACACCTGATGTAGCAATAGTTGATCCAGATTTAGTAATGAGTTTGCCAAAAACAATTACAGCAGATACAGGAATGGATGTATTAACACATGCTTTAGAAGCATATGTATCAAATATGGCTTCAGACTATACTGATGGTTTAGCAGAAAAAGCTTGTGAATTGGTATTTAAGAATTTAAGAGATGCATATAATGATGGAAGCAATAAATATGCAAGAGAAAAAATGCATAATAGCAGTACAATAGCAGGGATGGCATTTACAAATGCTTTCTTAGGAGTATGCCATTCTATGGCACATAAAATAGGAGCAGAATTTCATCTTCCACATGGAAGGATAAATGCAATACTTTTGCCTTATGTAATAAGATATAATGGAGTAGAAGACCCAACAAAGTTTGTATCTTTCCCAAAATATGAATACTATATTGCAAAACATAAATATGCAGAAATAGCAAGAAGAATGAACTTTCCAGCTTATACAGATGATGAAGGACTAGAGTCACTAGCAAGAGAAGTTGATAAATTAAGAGAAGATATAGGTATACCAAAATCATTTAAAGAAGCAGGAATAGATGAAAAAGAGTGGCTATCTAAGGTAGATATATTGGCAGATAGAGCATTTGAAGATCAATGTACATCTGCTAATCCAAGAGTGCCACTAGTTAGTGAAATAAAACAAATTCTATTAGATAGTTACTACGGAAGATAGGATAGAAAAAATATGAGAAAAAAGCCTTGACTTTAGGCTTTTTTTGTTATATAATTAAAAAGCATGTAAAAGAGATGCGTTGAAGTAGAATGTGGCTACACACCTGAATTTTCAGGCGATGGAGGGAACTTCTATGGAGTATGTCATTGGCAAAGACCAAGGCGGTAAGTTAAAAAAATATAAGCACTTATCCCAAGAAATTTCATGCTACTTGGGATTTTATGTTGAAATTAAAAGAAACACCAGGGTGCGTTTATAACTTCCGACTACATTAAAATTTTAAGGAGGTAAAATTATGGCAACAAAGAAGGCTGAAGAGAAGAAAGCTGTTGCAAAAACAGGCGCTGCAAAAAGCGAAAAAATCAGAATAAGACTAAAAGCTTATGATTATGTAGTTTTAGACCAGTCTGCTGAAAAAATAGTAGATACTGCTAAAAAGACAGGAGCAAAAGTTTCTGGACCTATTCCACTTCCAACAGAAAAGGAAATAGTAACAGTTATACGTTCTCCACACAAGCACAAAGACTCAAGAGAGCAATTTGAGCTTAGAACTCATAAAAGAGTTATCGACATTCTTTATCCAACACAAAAAACAGTTGATAATTTAATGAAAATAGAATTACCAGCAGGTGTTGATATAGAAATCAAATTATAATTAAAATATCTATGCTGGCAAAAGTCAGCCAATAGGAGGAAAGAAAGATGAAAAAAGCATTAATAGGAAAAAAAGTTGGAATGACACAAATCTTTGATGAAGAAGGAAAAGTTATTCCAGTTACAGCAATTGAAGTTGGACCATGTACTGTTACACAAATAAAAACAGTAGAACAAGATGGTTACTCAGCAGTTCAATTGGGATTTGGAGAAATTAAAGAAAAGAAATTAACAAGACCAGCAAAAGGTCATTTTACAAAAAGTAATATTACTCCAAAAAAATATTTAAGAGAATTCAAACTAGATCAAGCATCAGAACTAAAAGTTGGAGATGAACTAAAAGCTGATGTATTTGAAATAGGAGATAAAGTAGATATCCAAGGAACATCAAAAGGAAAGGGATTCCAAGGTGTTATTAAACGTCATGGACAATCAAGAGGACCAATGGGACACGGATCTATGTATCACAGAAGACCAGGTTCAATGGGACCAACATCTACACCAGGTAGAGTATTCCCAGGTAAGAAATTACCAGGACATATGGGATGTCTAACAGTTACAATTCAAAACTTAGAAGTTGTAAAGGTTGACTTAGACAAAAACGTTATTTTAGTAAAAGGAAGCGTTCCTGGAGCTAAAGGTTCAATCTTAAAAATAAAATCAAGTGTAAAAGCATAAGGAAGGAGGAAGAAAAATGCCTAAAGTAGACGTATATAACGTAGAAGGAAAAAAAGTTAAAGAACTAGAACTAAATGAAAATGTATTTGGAATTGAACCAAATGAAAATATAGTTCATAGTGCAGTTGTAAATTACCTTGCAAATCAAAGACAAGGAACACAAAATACAAAAACAAGAGCGGAAGTTTCTGGTGGTGGAAGAAAACCATGGAGACAAAAAGGAACAGG
>USTA01000032.1 GCA_900557475.1 uncultured Clostridium sp.
TATAGTTAAATGTTCGTTCATCTAATTTGTTTGTATCAAATAAATGAAAATCTCCTTGTTCAAAATAAATTACTGGTGCTATTTTCTGTTCAACACACTCATATATTTCTCTCCAATATGTAGCTACTATAACATCCGTTTCTTTAGGAATTTTTTCACATAATACGTTTTCCCAAGGTACTTGTATAAATTCGACATTTGGATCTAAATTAAACCATATTGGCTTGTTATCATGTGTTATCAAAGTTATCTTATTTCCCATTTTGGTTAATCTGTTTGCATGTTCAAGTATTATCTTAGTACCACCACATACACCTGTCCATGTCATAACATATGTTATATTAAGATTTTTTTGTTTTTTTTCTCTAAGTACTTTTTTTTGCTTTATTGCATATTTTAATTTTTCTTCTCTTTCTTTAAACTCTTTTTCTCTTAATAATTGCATATTTTTCATAGTCTTACCTCAATTTAATTTTTTAGTTTATCCCAAATCTTATTTACTTTTATAAACTCTTCATAATGGATTTCTACTTTATCATCATATTCTTTTAAGCTTAATATTAAAGTATCAAACACATTGTCATTAAATAATTTATTTATTTCTGGTATGCTACTTTTTAGTCCTTCATAAGTTCTCATTATTTTTTCTTTATAATTTTCCTTATCAGTTAAGTATAGGAAAAGAGGTTTATATTTAATCCACCCCATTGATGCATTAAAAAAACGTGCTTCCACATTTTTATCCAATGCTTTTATTTCTTTTAACTCTTTAGGATATTTTTGTTGCATAACTTCCTTATATTTTAAAAAGCCATCATGGAAATGATATACTGGTACTTTTGTTATTTTAGAATCTTTTAAATTAACAGAAAAAAATGCATCTTCTCCTCTTGCACCCTCTGGATTATAAAAGGCTGGTATCTTGTCTATATTTCTTAAATTTAGACATAATGTTGAGCCTACAACCCAGTTTCCTTTTCCTTCGTCTTTTTGCACATAAGCGCCATTTCCATTTGCAATGTCTTCATTAGCATATGTTATTCCATTATCTTTTTCAAATTTCTGCTTGATGCATTCCCAAGACACAACCTCATTACTTATTGCCTCTATATATTGTTTGAATAATTCTTCATTAACATCTTTATTTATTTCAACATATGGTATTGGTGATATATATCCACAATGATATCCTATCGTTACGTCCGAATTCTTTATATAATCTAAATGCTTTGTTATATTATTTTGTTCTTTCCATATTATCTTATTATTTTCTTCATCCTTTATACAGGCTACTGGATATTCATCATCATCCCAAAATAGTAAATAATCTATATTTTCTTTTTTTGCAAAATACATTAAAGTATTTCTTCCTCTTGCATGTCCATAACCAAAAAAAAGTTCATTTTCGTCTTCTTTTAATATTTTCTTTTCTAATAGTTCTTTCTTTTCTTTTTCAATATCTTCTGGTGTTATGTATTTAATTTCAATATTTTTATGCACTTCTGGATTTATTTTATAAAACGCCTCTCTTGTCGCATCTTGATACCTTAAATCAAATAATATGAATATTGTAATTTCCACTTTTTGATTTTCTGCTCTAATTTGTTTCAGCAATCGTTCATATGTATTGTTTATAACTTCACATACATTAGGTCTTCCTGTAACAAATCCTATTCCAAATTTTACAACATTTTCCATTATATTTTCTCCTTTAGAAAAAAATTTTCACCTAATTGATTATATCATATTTAAAATTTTATGTCAAATAGCGTCACATTTTGATAGTGTAAAATGGTATCGGAATAGAAAAATTGAGAATCCTTTGATATAATGTTTTTAAGCCCAAAAACTAAAAAAGGAATTCTCAATCTATTAATATTAGATATATATCATATTGAATCACTAAATATATCTATTTTTTATTGTTTACATATTTATTTTTCTTCTTTTTTCACTTCTAAATACGGTAATATTTCGCTAAATACTTGACCTGCAACTGGTGCTGCAACTCCACCTCCTTGGTGTCCGCCTTCTCCAGTAGGATTATATAACGTTATAAGAACTACTACTTCTGGATTCTCTATTGGTGCTGTTCCTATAAAAGATGTTACATACTTACCTGTATTTACACCGTCTTCAGAGGTTCCTGTTTTTCCCCCTATTGAATATCCTTCTACTTTTGCATTTTTTCCTGTTCCTTCTTGTACTACTGATTTCATCATATCTAATACTTTTTTAGCTGTACTTTCTGATATTACTCTTTCTCCTTTTTTTATTTCCATATTAGTTACCTTTTTTTTGCCGTCTTCTCCTGTCTCAGAATTGCTTATTATCTGTTTTACCAGTCTTGGCTTTGTATAAATCCCGCCATTAGCAATTGTCGAAAGCATTGTTGCCATTTGTATTGGAGTTACTTCAAATCTCTGTCCAAAAGATATTGTTCCTAATTCTACTGGTCCTACTTTTTCTTCTTTCAGAAAAATCGACCCAGCTTCTCCTGGAATATCAATACCTGTAATTTTAAAAAATCCGAATTTATTTAAATATTCATAATATTTCTTCACACCAAGTTTCTGCCCCAGTCCTATAAATACTGGGTTGCAGGAATTCATTAGAGCTTCTCTTAGACTTTCTGGTCCATGTGGTCTATAATATCTCCAACATTTAATTTTCGTTCCTACAATATCAATATAACCAATGCACGTAAATTCGCCTTTTCTATCAGTATCTGTTATTCCTTCTTCAAGGGCTGCTGAAGTGGTAACTAATTTAAAAGTAGACCCTGGTTCGTATGTATCTGAAATGGCTTTATTTCTCCATAAACTTTGCATTTTCATACTTTGCTCTTCTTTAGGAAGGCTTTCATCTACCGCAAACGGTTCATTTAGATTATAATCCGGATAACCAGCTAGTGCTAATATATCTCCCGTTTTAGGGTTCATTATAGTTATATTTCCACCATCTGTGCACACATTGTCAATACAAGCTTCTTTTAAATATTTTTCTGCTATTCCCTGGATTGTTGCATCTATCGTAAGCACTAAATCATCTCCATCTTTTGGCTCTATATATTGTTCTGATGTGTCTTTTATTGTATGACCTGATGCATCTGTAATTCTACTAATTGCTCCTGGCTTACCCTTTAAATTTTCTTCATACTTAGCTTCTATTCCGTTTAATCCTTGATTATCACTACCACAAAAACCTATAATTTGTGATGCTAAATTATTTAGCGGATAATACCTTTTTGTATCCTCATCTATGTTAACTCCTTTTGTTATATTATTTTCTTTAAGCCATACTCTAAGGTTATCGGTTTTAGCTTTATCTACTTTTTTAGCAATAGTTTCTATTGACGATCTTTTTTTGACTTTTTTCAGAGTTTTTTCATAGTCTAATTCAAATAACTCTGAAAGCTTTTTCGCAACCTTTTCTTTTGCATCTTGTTCAATGCTTCCTGGATTTACTGTAACAGTCTCCACCGTACTACTTATTGCTAAAACAGTTTCCTTTGTTCTGTCATATATGGTTCCTCTTCTTGCATTTACACTTCTGTCAGATGTTTGTTGAGCATATGCTTTTGATTTCAATACTTCGCCTTCTACCAATTGTATATATCCTATTCTTGCTACAAGTCCAGTGAACAAAAGCAAAGTTAAAAATATTGTATTTCTCATTCGTTTTTTTGTACTTTTTTTCCCAATCATATTTTCACCTCTTTTCCTATTTATATAAAAATATAAATAAAAAAGAACTGAAAATATAATATTTCCGGTTCTTTATTTATGAAATAAATCGTTAATCAATGCTTCCCACCAAGTTTCTTCTTCTTTATTCACTTTTTCAGTACTTGATTCTACATAGTCTTCCTTTGGCAAACTAACATATACTTTTTGATTGTTATCCAATTTCTTCATTCCAAGCTTTTCTTTTGCTTGTTGCTCTATTGTATTAATATTTGTTGCTTTTTCTATATTTAACTCTAACTGGGCATTTTCTTTTTGTATTCCTGCTAAAGTTGCTTTTAATTCCTCTTTCTCATTAAAGGCAATATCTATTAATGCATATCTATAACTTATAACTAATAATACTGCAAATACTAGTCCTATTTCTATCATATATTTTGCTGTTTTTCTAGCTTCCCCATCAGTTTTTGTATTAACTTTCTTCTTGGTCACAGTTTTTCTCTTACTTTTTTGAGACTTGTATTCTGGTTCAATTTTTCTTGGACTAGTTTCATATTCATAATAATTAATCATAAGTTATCACCTCGTTTCTCTTCGTTCAAATATTCTAAGTTTTGCACTTTTAGATCTTGGATTTACTTTTATTTCTTCTGCTTTTGCTTCTATTGGCTTTTTATTTATTATATTACCATATTTTATTGCACCACATATACAATATGGTAGGTCACTTGGGCATGTACACTTTCCCTGAAGTTCAGTATATGCATCTTTTACTGCTCTATCTTCCAAAGAATGAAATGTTATGATGCATAGTCTTCCACCTTCATTTAAGCATTTACTTGAATTTATAACTGTATCAAATAAAGGCTTTAATTCATTGTTAACTTCTATTCTTATTGCCTGAAATGTTCTTTTTGCTGGATGACCATCTTTGCTATTGGGTACACACTTTTGTATAATATCTACTAAATTCTTAGTTGTTTCTATTTTTTTGTTTTCTCTTGCTATGCATATACTTTTTGCAATCTTTTTTGCAAATCTTTCTTCTCCATATTCAAAAATTATATTTGCTAAATCTTCTTCTTTATAATTATTAACAACTTCATATGCAGATAATTTTTGCGATTGGTCCATTCTCATATCTAATTTATCTTCGCCTAAATAACTAAAGCCTCTTTTTTTCTCATCTAATTGATATGATGATACACCTAAGTCTAGTAAAATCCCATCAACTTTTTCTATTCCTAAATCTTCTAATATTTCTTTTATTTCATCATGATTCCCATGAACTAATCTAAAATTATTATATTCTTTTAAATTTTCTTTTGCCGCTTTTAAAGCCTCTTCATCTCTATCTATTCCTATTAAGAAACCTTTGCTTGATAACTTTTCTAATATTCTTTTGCTATGTCCTGCTCCACCAATTGTTCCATCTACATAAATACCCTCTGGTTTTATGTTTAATCCTTCTATTGTTTCATTTAATAATACCGGTACATGTTTGAATTCCAACTGGCTCTCCTTTATGCTTAACTGCTAAAATAGGAAAACTTCGTTTTCCTTGTTATAAGCTAAACTTTATTAAATATTATAACTAAGCAGTTGGCATATGCCAACTGTCTTGTCTTTCGTACGTTATCTTTTGTTCTGATTACTATTTTGCTGATTTTATCTTTGGTATATTTTACTCTTTTGTAAAATATCCTACCTTTTCATTTGTAACATCCGATTTAGGACTTTATCTTTTGTTTTTTGTTATTCTTTTGTGTATTTAATTTTCATCTTTTGTTTGCTTTTTCTTTTGTGAAATTTATATAAACTTTTTCAAGTTATATACCTAACATTCCAAGGTTTGCCATATTTTCAGCAATTTGGTCAGCTGACAGATTTTCTTCACTGTTATATGCTTTCCATTTATCCTTGTCCCATATTTCAATTCTAGTTCCTACACCTGTTATTACTGCCTCTTTTTCAAGAGTCGCATATTCTCTTAAGTTACTAGAAATTAAAAATCTTCCTTGCTTATCTACTTCGCATTCTACTGCTCCAGATAAGAAAAATCTTACGAAGTCTCTGGCATTTTTATTAGTAAGTGGTAGTGTTTTTAATTTTTCTTCAAAATTGCTCCATTCATTAAGTGAAAAACCAAATAAGCATCCGTCTAGTCCTTTGGTTATTATGAATTTATCTCCTATATCTTCTCGAATCTTGGCTGGCATTATTAGTCTTCCTTTTGCATCTAATGAATGCTCAAATTCACCTATTAGCAATCTTTCTTCACTTCCTTTTCACTTTGCACCACTTTGTGCCACTTTTCTCCACTTCACTTACATTGTAATACACCATAAAAAAAAATGCAAGAGCTTTTTTAAAATTTTTTTAATTTTTCTAAAAAAGTTTTGCACATTTTATTCACATATTCTTTATTTATCTATTTTAAATCCAGCTTTTGCTTTATTAAATGAAATTGAGCGATTTTTTCTTCTGTCTATTACATAACTGCTCCCAAAAATTGTTTTTGCCATATGCTTTACTTCTGCACCCGCTTCTCCTATTTCTAAGGTATTTTTAAATCGTTCTTTTGTAACTTCTACAACTCCTATGCTTATTGATGTAAGCGGAAATTGTTCCATTACACCTTTTCTATTCTCAACTTCTAGAAAACCTCTTGCCAGATCTTCCTTAGTAAAATATTTTTCTATTGATTCATCAAATTCAGCAATAATACTCTGGCTTATGGATTCATAGTCGTCTCCTTCTACTATTGCTATAAAATCATCTCCACCAACATGTCCCACAAAATTATTTTTTTCACTTTGTTTTAGAACATGTTTTACAATGATTTTTGCAGTAAGCTTTATAACTTCGTCTCCATTTGAAAAGCCATATGTATCATTATATGCCTTGAAATTATCAAGGTCTATATACATCATCGCATACTTTTCTTCCTCTAAAAGCCTTTTTTGCATTTCTGCTTGAATTTGAACATTTCCAGGTAACCCTGTAAGAGGGCTTACTGTTCTAGTTCTATTTAAAATTTTTATAAAATTTATAATACTATAATATAAAATCTGTGGATTTACTGGTGTCTGTAAATATAATTCTACATCATTCTTTAATAATTGAATTACATGTTCTTCTTCATTATTTGATGATATTACTATCGTAGGTGCAATTGCAATTTCATCATTTGCTTTAATTTTTTGAAATGCTTCACTTATATCTATGTTTATATTATCTTCATTTATTATGATAATATCTGGAATATCTATTAATGCTTCAAATATTTTATCTGTTGAAAATCGTTTTACTTTTATGCTATTTTCTTTTTTCATAACATCTTCTAGAACAGATGTTAATTCTTTTTCTTCATCAAAGACATAAATTTTCTTCATTTTCCACCTCTCTTTTTCTTGTGCTTCCTACTGTAATTCTGCTGTATATGACTGTTCTTCTACAAGACCACTAAGGTTTGTTACTGTTATTGTGATTGTATGTGTTCCTGGTTCTAAGGTTTGTGTTGCCGTAATTTCTTTTTGGTTTATTGGTGTATCTCCTGTATCTGTTGTTACACCATCTACCGTTATTGCAATTTTTGCTATTCCTTCATCATCTTTTGCATTTATTATTAAATTTGTTCCGTCTACCGAAACATCAAATGATGGTTTATTTGCTCCTTTAAATGTTTGTACTTTTGTTTCTTTATTTCCGTCTGCATCTACGGCTATTATAGTTAGAGTATTTTGACCTTTTTTCACATCGACTTTTGCTTCTATTGTTGTTTTGTCTTCTGCTGTTTTTTCTATGTCTATTCTTTTTTCCTCTTCATCATTCCAATGATATAGCATATATGAGATTTCTTTATCATCTTTCGCAATTATATTAATTGAATTTCCACTTATGCTCAATTCTATTGTTGGTTTATTTTTATCTGTTCTATTATTTATATATTGCTTATAATATTCTTTTTTATTTCCATAATAATCTATAACATAAAAATTTAAAACATTATTACCGTCTGGAATTGTTACTGTCGCTTCTAAATTTACTGTTCCATTTCCATCTATAATAG
>USTA01000033.1 GCA_900557475.1 uncultured Clostridium sp.
GCCTATGCAATAAAAAATAAAAGTAACATACCTTTCAGCACATTACTTTTATATTTTTTATTTTGCAGATACATTCTTTGCTAAGTTTTGAATTATTCCTAATACTCCACTTGCTGCAAGTAATAAAATTGCTCCAACTACATATATTACAGCTGTTTTCTTTATTTCTGCTTTTCCTTCTGGAGAAGCTGTAACGAATTTAATACCTACAAACATTAACATTATTACTGCTGCTGCTATTGCTATTGTTTGAATTATCCATATTACATTTGATACAATGCCATTAATGTCCTCTCCACCTGTACCTGGTTGAGATGGTGTTGGTATTGTAACTGTTCCAAATACCATACTAAATGCACTAAGTAACATTGTTACAAAAAATAATATAGTAATAACTCTTGTTATATTTTTCATTGTTTTTGCGCTCATGTTTTCCTCCCTTTACTTAATAATACTTATTTTATTATAATTTATAAAAAAAATAATGTCAAGCTTTTTAGTTAAATTTTGTCTCCCTTTTAACTAATTCTCGACATTATTTTTTTGAATTCTAGTATTTTTCATTTTCATTTGTAAATTCCGCCATTTCCTTAAAGTTTTTTATTTTGCCATCTTTAGCTTGCTTTCTCTGTAATATTTTGCAATTAGTTCATCTAGTTCTACACTTAAGCTGTAAATTTTGCTATACTCTTCGTTGCCTACTATGGCGTTATTTAGTTTGTCTCTTAATTCGTTTATTTCTTTATTTAGCATTTTATATCACTCCTTTTCCTTTCCTCTTATAAGATACCATATTTTTACACATTTGTCAATTATTTTTTGCTACATTTTACCATGTTTTGTCGTTTTTCGTTCGACAAAATTCGACAAATCTATACTAACCTCATTTTTAAGGCAAGTGTAATAATGAAAACTGGAGGTTTTTTATGTATTCAGTGCAAAAGAAAAGCACATTTACTCCTAAAACTTTAAGTTCATTTAAGTTTTAGATTCATAAATGTGCATCTATACTATTTTCTTATAATTGACAGAACTGAATTTTCTCTTTTAAAAATATCTTTTTGTATTTCGTGTACATACTCTAATGTAATATTTTCAAATGCATTTATATAGTCTAAACTGTTTATTCCTTTCATAGCATCTTGCAAATACATTCTTCCTATTTCTTCTACGTCATTATATTCAGATACATATTCACCATATAGTGCTTTTTTGCTTCTTTCAAAGTCTTCTTCTTCTACTAACTCTTGTTCTAATACTCTTGTAACAATTTCATATACATCTTCTGGTTTTTCTGAAACGCTGCTTAATAATATATGTGAATATTCATCCGTATTTTCAAAGTCATAATCAAGTGCTGAAAGCAATAATCCTTTGTCGTACATTTCTTTATAGTTTTTACTTGTTTTTCCTACAATACTATTTATTATTATGCCAGTCGCAAGTTGCTTTAAAATTTTGTCTTCTTCTTCTAAATAATCTCTATATCCTATTGCAAACATCGGAATGTTTACATCCATTTTTTGTTCTTTTTTCTTCATATTTATTTTTGTTTCTTTTTCTGGATAAATTCTTTTTATCTCTGACATTTTTTCTCTTGGAATAAGCCTCTTTTTTACTTCTTCTACAATTTCTTCTGGCACAAAATTTCCACTTATACACATTATCATATTTGAAGGATGATAAAAAGTATTGTAACATGAATATAGTGTTTCTTTTGTTATTTTACTTATAGATTCTACTGTTCCTGCAATGTCAAGTCTTACTGGATTATTTGCATACAAACATTCTAGTGTATTAGTATATAGCTTCCATGCTGGTTCGTCATCATATCTTCCAATTTCTTGTCCTATTATTCCTCTTTCCTTTTCTACATTTTCATCTGTAAAATATGGATGTTGCACATAATCCATTAACTCATCTAATCCTTCATAGAAGTTACTTGTTCCGCCAAATAAATATGCTGTATGGTCGTTTGTTGTATATGCATTCGCGTCAAGTCCTAGTGCCATTAATTTATATAAGCTATCTAATCCGTTTTCTTGTTCAAACATTTTATGTTCTAAATAATGTGCTACTCCATCTGGTACTTTAATTTCTTTGCCTGTTTCTGGCTCTATAAAATGATTATCTATTGAGCCAAACTTTGTTCCCCAAATTATATATTTTTTATCTGTATTTTCTTTTGGAACAACTATTATTTTCATTCCATTTTCCAATGTTTCTATATATACGGTTTCTTTAATTTTGTTATTTTTTAAGATTTCCATTTTTCTTTTCCTTTCTCTCTTATTTTTTAATCATTTTTTGTTAGGAAATATATTGTATCCATCTTAACTTCTTTTGCTATCTTTATTACTTCTTCTTTTGTTACTTCTTTTATATTATTTAAATATTCTTCAACAGTAAGATTTTCTTCAAATAATCTTTGGTCATAATAAAAAGTAATAGTGTCTTCATGAGATTCCGAAATTTGTTCTACTGAACTTACTATTAAGCTCTTAGCCGCTTCAAATTCCTCATCTGTAATATTTCCATTTTCCATCTCTTCTAATTGCTCTTTTATTATATTTAATGCCTTTTCGTAATTTTCTATTTCTATTCCAGTTTGAATAAGAATTAAATTCTGTCTCCTTATATATGACGAACCTGCTGAATATGCTAAACTTGCTTTTTCACGAACATTCTGAAATAACTTAGAATTTGCTCCTCCACCTAGAATTGTATTATACATACTAACAGCTGCTTTATTCGTTTTAGGCGCACATAGCCCTATAATAAGTTTTCCTTGAGTTACATCCATTTTTTCTTTTACTACTAGTGGCTTTTCCGGTACTACATGAGAAACATTTATTTCTTCTATTTTTTTACTTTTTATATCTGGGACTTCTATATTTTCTATGTTATCACCAGATATGATTAAATCTATTCTGCAATTATTTATTAATCTTTTATAATAGTCATATAATGTTTTTCTATCCAAAGATTCTAGTTCTTCTATACTGCCATATTTATATAGTCCATATGGTTCATTTTTGAACATCTCTTCTATGCATCTGTCTTTTGCATAAAGAGCCTTATTATCTTTTTTAGCATTTAATATTTTTATTAAGTTCATTTTTTCTTGATTAAAATATTCTTCTTTAAATCCACCATCTTCTACAAGTGGATTAAATGCTATGTCAAATAATAAATTGATGCTTTCTTGCAAAATATCTTCTTTATTAAGTGTATAATCATTATCTAACATTTCTAAGTAAAATTTAATTACATGATAGTTCTTGATTTTATCTACTCCACAATTAAAACCCGCTCCATACATTTCTTCTAGTTTTTTTGAAATTTCCTCTTGAGTTTTTATATTATTTGTACCTCTTCTTAAAATCGATGCAATCAACGCATTTTTAGATACATTCTCTTTTGTAAGTGGCACTGTCAAAAATAGTGCACACATATTTGTTTTAAATTTATTTGTTTTTATTTTTGTAATTTCCATAGCTTTTCCTACCTTCCTTTTTTATTTATTTTTCTATTGTTTCGTAAATTTTAAATCTTCCAACCTTTCCTATGTTCTTCCAGTTATTTTCTATATAATCTACCGCATCATGTACAAATTGATACGTTTCTCCGTCTTCCGATATTAATGCTATTTTATTTTTTGTGATTTTTATCTCATTTATAATTTTTTCTTCTCCTCCGCTTCCTAAGTTTCCTCTCAATAGCCAGTCATATTTTCCATTATTTAAATCGTGAATTACTAATGAATACATTGGTGAGTATGTTGAAAATACCATTACATCTTTTTGACTATTTTCTATATATCCCATAACATCTTTCATTTCTTTTTCTACGCTGTCTTCTAGTATTGCACCATATAGAGGAGAATTTTTTGGTATTTCGTTTAAGATTTTAAAATACATACCATTTCTATAAATTCCTCTTCCTACTAATATAACACTAACAGAAATTATTATAACATAAATTATTTTTTCGTTTAATATATCTTTAATGAAAAAGTTTATCATATAAAGAAGGCTTACAAATATCAAAATATTTGCTACAATTATATGATAGCTATTAAATATTGGTACTATCAAAATTATTCCGGCTAACGAAAATAGAAATACTGTTTGAAATAATTTTATTTGTTTTTGTTTATTTTCATTTGACATATCTGGTATCTTTTTTATTATTCGTGGAACAATAATATATAAAATAGTTGTAATTATTGTATTTGCAATATATAACATATTTTGATTCATATTAGCGTCTGCATTTACATTTTTGTTTGCAAATTCTCGTATTCCTAAAATAGTATAATCTACAAAATAATATAAATTTCCTGTTAGTTTCAAATATCCTAGATATATTATTAGCAAACTTAATGCAATTATTAATTCTTTTACTAGTATTTTTATATTTTTAGTTTTTAGTTCAAAAATTACTAGTATTAAAAAATAACCTGCAAAAAGTTTTTGACTTGTAAAAAATACTAGAAAGGTAAGTATTCCTTGAGCAATAGCTCTTAAATTATCATTTTTTATTTTTAATGTTACAAGAAGTCCTAGTTCTACAAATACATATGATAATATATTGTAATTTGCTCCTGCTGGTATGGTACTTCCTGTTAATAATACTATTAATATTGTATATAGTAACGATGATTTTTTATTTACTTTTAGTGCTTTAAATATTTCATAAATAACAAAGTATAGGAGTGTATATATTATCAAGTTGTATATTCTAAACACTAATATATTTTTTCCTAACAAAAGCAAAAACATCTTTCCTATGTAGAAAAATAAAGGTGTTATTATTACGTTTGCATCTTTATAGATTGTTAAACCTTCTGACATCTTATAACTATTAAAGAAGTTTATTAGTTCGTCTCCATTTGTTAAAAGATTATAAAATACATTTCCTGATATAATAATTGCTATAAATAATATTACTATTGGCTTATCATGTTTTTTTAAGAATTCTAATATTTTTTTCATTTTCTTCTCCATTTTATTTGCAAGTGAATTTTAACATTTTTACATTCTTTTTTCAAGAGCGTATTTGTTTTTGCATTTTTTTATCTTACTATTATTTTGCGATATTTTTATATTGAAAAATTATGAAACTCCCCTTGACAAGCATATATCATATAAGGTATAATAAATAAGTGTTTAGGGAAATATCCCTAAAATCCCAATACAATAGTTGTAAACATTGGAAGGAGGGGGATAATCGTGTCAGAGGTAAAAGTTAATAACGGAAATATAGAAGATGCCTTAAAGAGATTTAAAAGGCAATGTGCTAGAAATGGCGTTTTACAAGAAGTTCGTAAAAGAGAATGTTATGAAAAACCTAGCGTAAAAAGAAAAAAGAAATCAGAGGCAGCTAGAAAAAGAAAGTTCTAATACCTAAATAAAAAGCAGTACATATGTACTGTTTTTTATTTTATATATTCTGATTCGTTTATCCGTTCAGTTTTGTTTTTTATCTTGTGAATTCGATTAGTCATAAATATAAAATATCCCACAGGTCAGCTATGGGATATTTATTAATATTTATATATTTGCTACATTTTTATTTTCTGTATAATATTTATTAATCTCTACTATTTTATTTGTTTTTAAAGTTTCTTGTACATCAATTATTCTTTGATTTGATGAGCCCCTAAATCTTAATTTTGGATTTTTGTTTTCTAGTTGAAACTTTCCATCAACTACTACATCAAGATATTTTACAAGTTGGTTTGTTACTGGGTTAGTTTTTAGCATTTTTCCCATAACATCTTTTTCAAAGTCAAATCCTGTGTAACACCAAATTGTTTTTCCTGGATATTTTTCTTTTACTTCTTTTACAAGTGGAAGTAGACCTTCTTGATTTACCTTTTCTAAAGGTTCTCCTCCTAGTAAAGTTAATCCTTCTATATAGTCATGTCCTAGATAATTTACTATTTCATTTTGTTCATTTTTAGTAAATTCTTTTCCATATTTAAAGTCCCATGCACATTCATTAAAGCAGCCTTTGCAGTGATGATTACATCCACTTACAAATATTGAAACTCTAACTCCTTCTCCATTTGCTACATCTACTCTTTTTATATCTGCATAATTCATATCTTTTTCTCCTACTAGTTTACAAATATTTTATAAATGTAATACTCTTTGTTTTATTTCTTTTGTTTTTCCGGCATTCCAGAAATTCTCTCCTAGATATCCGCAAGTACGTCTTACAACTGTCATTTTATGATGATCTTTGTTTCCACAGTTTGGGCATTCCCACTCATTATTATCATTTATTTTTATTTCTCCATCAAAACCACAAACATGGCAGTAGTCTGATTTTGTATTAAATTCTGCATATTGTATATTATCATATATGAATTTTACTACACTCCTTAGTGCTTCTATATTGTTTTGCATATTTGGAATTTCTATATATGATATTGCTCCACCTGTTGATAATGCTTGGAATTCACTTTCAAATTTTAATTTTTCAAATGCATCTATTTTTTCTCTTACATCAACATGGTATGAGTTTGTATAATATCCTTTATCTGTAACATCTTTTATCGTTCCGAATTTTTCTTTGTCAATTCTTGCAAATCTATAACATAAGCTTTCTGCTGGTGTTCCATATAATGCAAATCCAATGTTTGTTTCTTTTTTCCAACGTGCAACAGTTTCTTTTAAGTGTTTCATTACTTCTATTGCAAAATCATGTCCACATTCATCTGTTTGAGAATGTCCTGTCATTAATTTTGTCATTTCGTATATTCCTATATATCCTAATGAAATTGTTGAATATCCTCCAAATAAAAGCTTGTCTATTTTTTCACCTTTTGCAAGTCTAGAAATTGCACCATATTGCCAGTGTATTGGGCTTATATCTGATGTTGTTCCAAGTAATGCTTGATGTCTACACATTAATGCTTCTTTACAAATTTCCAATCTTTCATCTAATAGTTTCCAGAATTTTTCCCTATCTCCATCTGCTATAATTGCTATTTGTGGTAGGTTTATACTTACAACACCTTGATTAAATCTTCCTTCAAACTTATAATTTCCATTTTCATCTTTCCAAGGAGACAAGAAGCTTCTACATCCCATTGGGCTAAATACATTTCCTTCATAGTTTTCACGCATTTTCTTTGCTGATATATAATCTGGATACATTCTCTTTGCAGAACATTTTACTGCAAGTTCTGTTAAATAGTCGTATTCTCCGCCTGTTAGGTTATTAAAGTCATCCAAAACATATACTAATTTAGGGAATGCTGGTGTTACATACACTCCTGCTTCGTTTTTTATTCCTTCATATCTTTGTCTTAAAACTTCTTCTATTATCATTGCATTTTCTTTTATGTATGGATCATCTTTTTCTAAATGTAAGAATAATGTTACGAATGGAGACTGTCCATTTGTTGTCATTAATGTATTTATTTGATATTGTATTGTTTGTACTCCTGATTTTAACTCTGTTCTTAGTCTCTCTTGTACAATATCTTCTATTATTTCTTCTGAAATTTTATTTTTATATTTCTTTTCTATTGCTTTTTTGAATTTTTCATAACTCTTTCTCAAATATTTTCCTAAATGTATTAAGTCAACAGATTGTCCTCCATATTGATTGCTTGCTACTGCTGCAATTATTTGAGTTGTTACAGTACATGCTACTTGGAAGCTTTTTGGACTTTCTATCATTTTTCCATTCATTACAGTTCCATTATCT
>USTA01000034.1 GCA_900557475.1 uncultured Clostridium sp.
TACAGCAACATTTAGCATTTTAGGATTATCAACAAATTCTCCTATTTCATTATCTACGGTTGTTAATATTATTGCTTCTTCTTCTCTACCTTGAAATTTATGTATTGTATCTACCTTTAACTCTGTTCCAAACCTTGTTTCTAATTCCTTTTTTTGTTCTCTGTATGGAGAAATTACACCTATATCTTTTATAGTTATTTTTTCTGTAAGTTCTGGTATTATCTCTTTTTCTATAATATCTATTTGCCTAATATTCTTATGCCCTCTTGCGTGATTTCCTTTTGCTGAAATATATGCTTTTAATATATTGTTTTCTCCTTTGTCCTCAGTCATTATTATTAAGTTCCCTCCATAGAATTTTTTATTGCAAAATTGTATAATTTTAGGATGACATCTATAATGTTCTTGCAATAATTTCTTTGGAGCATCTGTTACTGTATTACCTACAGATGATAAAAAACTATGTTGTAAATAGTCATAATTACTTGGTATCATATATTTCTTTGAAATTTCCTCTATTTTATTTTTATTATCTGTTGTAATAACATTAGGTAATTGTTTTAAATCTCCTACAATTACAGCATTCCTAGCTACAGATAAAGCTAAAACACCTGTAATTAAATCTACTTGTGATGACTCGTCCATTATAATATAGTCGAATATATAGTTTTTATTTAAACACTTTTTTATTGAGTAAGTTGTACTAAAGACAATAGGATAATCCGCATTAAATTCCTTGGAATTATTAAATAAATCCTTTATATCATATATTTTTCTTTCTACATTTTTATCATATCGCTTTCTTAAATTTTCATTTAATAATTTTATGGAGTCTTTTATTAATATTTCTAACTTATTACTCCCCAGTTGCTTTAGCTTATTATTATTGTCTTTTATTGCATTTTCTAGTTCCATTTCTTTTACTATAAAAAATAACCTATTATAACAATTTATTATGTCTTTTCTTTTTCTTTCATAAAATTCTTTTTTTCCTATTCCGTATAAAAGTTGAGATTTTATTTTGAACCACAAATTCATTTCTTGTAATTCTTCATATTCTACTTTGAGATTCATTATTGTTTTGGATGTTACTCTTTTTATACTTCTTATTTTAGGAACATTCATATTGTTATCATGATGTTTATTAAAATATTGATGTTGTAATTTTATTTCGTTTAATTCTTCTTTTAATTTTGCTATATTATTTTGAATATCAAATATTTTGGTAATACTTTGATTTAATTCTAGTATTTCATTTTGTATAGAATATTCATTTTCTAGTTTGCTTTCAAATTTAGGATATCTCTCCGTCTGATTCTCTATGAACTCTTCTTTGTTTTCTCTCTTTCCTAATCTAGCGCATAAATAATCTAATTGATATTTTTGTAATTTTTCATATACATTATCTGTTGCTGCATTATTATTTGAAACAACTGCAACTGTCTGTCCACTTTTTACTATATTTGCTATTATATTTAATATTGTCTGAGTTTTTCCTGTACCTGGAGGTCCTTCTATTATACTTATTTTACTGTTCATAGCATTTCTTACTGCCTCAAATTGTGACTTGTTTGCTCCAAAAGGATAAATAATGTTGTTTAAGTTTGTTTCTTTTTTGCATTCATATGTTTTAGGGTTTAAATATTTATATAAGGCTGTATCACTGGATATAAAATTAATTCCTTCATAATCGTCTGTAAGCAATGATTTTCCTTCCTCTGTTTTTACACTTATAATTTTAGAAATTTCCTTATAATAATCAAATTTATTAATTGATAATGTTTGAATATCATCAGTATTATTTACCAACTTTAGACTATTTCCCGAAACTACAATAGAAGATCCATCTTTAAAAAATAATCTACAGATATTTTCAAATTTCAATATTTTTATAACATTATATGCATAACCTTGGTTTAAGATTATCTTCTTATCTTTTATATTTATTTCAGTAGGATTTTTATAAAAATGAAAGTCGCATCTTGAATAAGAATACATTTTTTCCGAACTTTTATATCTTATATTTATAAGGTTCTTATTATTCTCATATCTAAGAACCTCCTCAGTTTTATCTTCATTTTTTATAATTATTAAATATTTATTTATATTCATCTACAGCTCCATTATTTTTTCACATTTGAGTTTACTTTGATTAATATATTTATAACATAAAGTAATTTTTTTCTCAATAGGCTTATTATTTAAGAAAAACTATATTTTACTTTTACAATTCACACCTGCTAAAGATGTCAACTCATTCATCTACCAATTGCCATTTTCTTATCTTTCTGTTATAATATTTTGGCAGCAAAATATTATTAGATTGCTAGGCTAATAATATTAATATTTTTGTTCTTTCAACAATTGTCGAAAGGTGGTATGTAAATAATGACATCAAGATTAAAAAAATTTCGTTTGGAGCAAATATTAGAGCACAGCTCTGCCCATGGTAATTCAGCTGATTCTAATTTACCTAAATGTATACATCCAGAGTCTAATTGTGTTCACAAAGGTTTTTCTACTTGTGAATCAGATATATGTTTTTATGCTTCTGGGCCTTCTAACTGCCATATAACAGTAGATTCTACTAAAAATTTTGATAAAAAATAGCTCTTTGCTATTTCTATATTTACATTCCTAGCATCCAATTAGAGCTTATTTAATAAAGTACAAATATTAAATAAGCTCTAATTTTTATTAAAAATTTTCATTATAAATAACATTCGCTAATTTTGTTTTATCCTTTTTTAAAAAGTCAAAATAAATTTTCTTTCAATTTGCAAATCCCATTCCATTTCTATCTTTTTAAAAATATCATTTATATCAAAAATTATATACCGTTTATTCTATTACTTAAATATAATATGAAATCATATTGCTAGCATTATTTAAATAACATTATTTTCTTAGAGTATTTAAATTTTTACTTAAATGAATCAAAATAGTCTAAAAGACTAAAATTCATTATTGATTTTATTATATTTTCGTTATATAATTTAATAAAATTTCAAAGTGTTCAAGGAATTTTAAGTCATGTTAAAAATATATAATATAAAAGATCAATTAAATTTTATAGATGAAGTATCTATCCTTACGCAAAAAGAGTGGGGAAAGTCTAATCTTTCTGCTTCAGAGTTTGATTCAAAAATTCGTATAAAAAAGCAAAAAATTCTCAATAATTTAAATAATCCGTTATATTGCAAGTTATTATTAATAGATGAGACTCCTTATTCAAAAACATTAATAGGATTCATTTCTATCTTTCCTCAAGATGGTGATAAGAGAGCGGATTTATTTCCTTGGTATTCTACAATGTTTGTAAAAGAAGCTTTTAGAGGTCGTGGATATTCTAAAATTTTAAATAATGCAATTTTAAAGGAAGCTAAAAATAGAGGTTTTAAGAAACTCTATCTCAAAACTACGCTTTCTAATTATTACGAGAAATTTGGTGCAAAGTATATTGAAAATTTGAGTTCTACCGAAAAGCTATATTATTTTGATATAAAGTAAATTTTTTATATCATTTTAGGAGGTTATATGTATAATCGAGTTTGCATTGTTGGAGGATCTGGTACAGGAAAAAGTACCTTGGCTGAGATTCTATCTAAAAAGTTTTCTTTACCTGTTTGTCACTTGGATTCTATTAATTTTTCTTCTAATTGGGTTAAAGTAGATGAATCTATACGAGATTCTAAAATATTATCCAAGACTAATGAGGATAAATGGATTATTGAGGGAAATTATAAAAATACATTAAAGCACCGATTTTCTAGAGCAGATTTAATTGTTTGGCTTGATTATTCCACTTTTGCACAACTACGCGGTGCTTTTTGGCGTGTTCTTTCTTGCTATGGAAAGGAGCGACCAGAAATACCAGGTTGCACCGAGCGTATTGATTTGGAATTTATAAAATATGTTCTTTCTTATAATAAAAAGCGTAGACATATAATATTAGATAATTTAGATGATATTTCTAATTTAAAATTAAAAATTTTCCATAGTAGAAAGGAATTAAACTTATGGCTTAATTCCTTAAACTAGTCTATTTCATATGTTTATATTTAAGCAATAATATATAAATGCTTTTTTATAATTGTATCCGAATACAGCTTACATTAAGTATCTGTATATAATTATATTCAAATACAGTATATATGATGCTTTATATTCAGGCAATATAAGATGTGTTTAATTTCTTTTAAATCATCTCTTTTTTCTTATTTATATCATCATTTATTACATGTACAGGATATTTTTGTTTCTGTAATACTTCAATTATAGATTCTGGTTTTATTGGATATTTGTTTAATTCATCTATTTTAATCCACTCATATTGTAGTTCCTTTTCTCCTTCTATGTTTTTTAACGTTTCTGTAATTTTCTTATCTTGTTCACTAGTGAATTCCCCTTGATAAACAAATAAAATTTCATGATACTTTTTGTTTTTCATATTGAAAAAATTTTCTATTGTTGAAATATATCCTTTTATTTCTATTTCTTTTCCTATTTCTTCTTTTACTTCTCTTTTTACTGTTTCACTAGAGTTTTCTCCTAACTTTACTCGTCCACCCAATAATGCATAATGGTCAGATAATATATCTCTATGCATTAGTACTTTATTCTCATGATTTATTATTACTGCCGCTCTTATATTTAGTACATTTTTTTCTATTTCAATTGTTATATCTTTATTTTCCATTTATCCTCCCTTTTCATTTATTTTAAATTTTCCCATTCTTTTTCCTTAAATCCTATGTATATCCCTTTTTCTGAAATTACAATAGGTCTTTTTATTAACATCCCATCTGATGCAAGCATCTTTATTTTTTCTTCTTCATTAATTGTTTGTAGTTTTTCTTTTAAGTTTAATTCCTTATATTTTAGTCCACTTGTATTAAACCATTTCTTTATTTCCAGTTTGCTTTCTTTAATCCATTGTTGTAGTTCTTTTTCAGTTGGTGTTTCTGTTACAATATTTCTACTATTAAATTCAATATTATTTTTATTTAACCATTCTTTTGCTTTTTTACATGTTGAACATTTAGGATATTCTATAAATAAATTCTTCATTTTCGTTTATATGATTATTAATACTTTAAATAATCATTTCCTCCTTTTATTTAGTTTTTATATTTAATATAAGTATATTATCAACTAATTTAATTAAAATCAAATTAATTTTTTATTCTAACTATATTTTATCATACGCCATAAAAAATACAAATACTTTTCCACAATTAATGCATATTTTGTGAATTATATTTTTTCTTTTTAACTAACACTTGCAAACTATTTCTCATAAATTTTCATTTTTTTCATAATATATAATAATTAACTTATTTTTCGGAGGTATAGTAATGAACTCTAAAACAAATAACAAAATAGATATGAAAACTCTCATAAAAAGGTTATCTGTAATTTCATGCTCCATTTTGCTTGCAGTCTTTTTTTATTCTTCTCAAAATTTAACTGATGTAAAGATTGTTCCTGTGGTTTCTGTTCCAGTTACGAATAAAGTGATTGTTTTGGATGCTGGTCATGGATTACCAGATGAAGGAGCTCAAAGTTCTAATGGAACTACCGAGGCTTCAATTAATTTGAGTATAACTTTAAAAATTCAAAAACTTTTGGAGTCTAGCGGTGCTAATGTTATTCTTACTCGTTCTGATGAAAATGCAATATATGAAATAGATTCTAAAACACTTTCTCAAAAGAAAGTTTCTGATATTAGAAATAGAGTTAAAATAGGGAATAAATCTTCTGCTGATATTTTTGTTTCCATACATCTTAATAAATTTCCTGAAAAGAAATATTATGGATGGCAAACTTTCTATAAAAGTGGTGATGAAGGTTCAAAAATTCTTGCTACTAAAATTCAAGAGAATTTGAATTCTGCCATAAATAAAGAAAATACAAGAGTTCCTCATTCATTAAATAATGTATACATTATGAAACATGTTGAGATTCCTACTTCTATTGTGGAGTGTGGTTTTTTATCTAATCCAGAAGAAGAAAAAGATCTTTTAGATAATTCCTATCAAGATAAACTAGCTTGGGGAATTTATAATGGCATTATGGATTATTTTAATAGGTAGATAGTAATTATATTCTGGCACATTCGGAAGCTTATGACTAAAAAAACGGCAGGGACTAAATAGCCCCCACCGTTTTTTAGTTATTCCACTCTTCTTCAAGAAGGTCTATTTCATATTGTAACCCTTCTTGAATAGTATACTGAAGTTCTTCTTCCTCTATCACTTCATCTATTGCATCAATGAATAAAATATCTTCATTGACTGCAATTTTAACTGCACAGAGGATGAGAACTCCTAAAAATTTCATCTCTATGAGTTCTTCTACATCGTGCCTTGAAAGTGGAATTTTTTTCTTTTAGCCAACTTAGATTTCTGAAATTTTTTTAGCAGTATCCGATATGTTCCATCTACTACTTCATCTTTAAGAAATCCTTTTAATAAATCTTGTACTTGGCTATTTTCCAGAATCGCATCCAGCTTTTCTTCTGAAATGGGAATGTCTCCCGAAATTGACAATGCCCAATCCTCCTCGTTTCCTTCATCAAAGTTGCTGAAGTCGTCTAGTCTTCCAAATTTGCTCATAGGTTTTTCCTCCTAAAAATTGATGCTTCTATTATATCACATTATGTTACCATATGCAATATAATATTTTTATCTGCTTTTACCTATTTTTAGCTATTGAATTTGACTAGTTGCAATAGTTAGAATTTTTATTTAAGCTCTTCTATGTTTTTCTCCTCTAACTCTATTTTTTCTTTTTCTTGTATTCTTTCACTCGCAAAATCATCAATAACCAGTTTTAAAAGTGTGAAGAATGGAACTCCTAAAAGCATTCCTATTGCTCCTAAGTATGCACCTCCTACTGTTACAGAAAACATTACTAAAAGTGGGCTTACTTTAAGAGATTGACTTGTTATTCTTGGATTTATTAGGTTTGCATCTATCTGCTGAAGAACTATAACTACTATTGCCATAATCAGTGCTTGCTCCCAACCACCTGTAAGTAATGTAATTATTATAGCTATTGCTACTCCAAATATTGCACCAAAGTATGGTACTAAATTTGAAATACCTATTAATATTCCAAGAAGTACTGAATATTTTACTCCCATAATACTCATTGCTATACTTGTTATTATTGCAACAATTATACAATCAAGCATTTGACTCCATAAATATTTAAAGAATATTTGATTTCCATTAGAAAAATATTTTTGAAATTTTTCATATCCCCTACTTGAAAGCATTGCTTTTGCTAGCTTTTTAATATATCTTACTATCCTTTCTCTTTGAAGTAATATGTATACCGAGCATATTAATGCTATGAATATATTAACAATTCCTTTTACAACTCCCATTGCAGAAGATAAATATTCTTTTATCTTTTCTATTGTGAAGAATTCACTGAAATCCATATTTTGTATAAAATCTACCACTGGTTTTAAGATGTTGTCTTGAATAAATGGTGCTATACTTAAATTTGGACTTTCTGATATTACTGCATTATAATAAGTTTGAGCATTGCTTATTAAGTCCGCTAT
>USTA01000035.1 GCA_900557475.1 uncultured Clostridium sp.
CTGAGCCGTTTATTCAATTTCGCTTAGAGCATGGTGACTATCTCAAAAGTGGTATTCTAGAGCTCCCTTCTCAGCTAATTCCTTGGGTGGAAACATTAATAGAGAAAAATGATACAAATTTAGCAAAAACGCCAATAAATTTTGTTATTTTTCCTTATCCAATTGGCGGATGGGCTGCACAGTGCGTTCCTCCTTCAAAGGATAATGAGTATGGTCAAAGAATTCCATTTCCTGCTGAATGGGCTGGAAAAACAACTGAACTTCCACGCGTTTCAGGAGTTAGAGATGCTTTATTCTGTCACAATGGTCGTTTTTTTGTTAGAGCTTGCTCTAGAGATGGTGTTTTGGATTTATGTTCCATCGCCGCTAAGCGGTGGAACAAATAAAAAGAAGGGGGCTTTTGCCCCCTATTTTAATTTATTTATTGACATTCTTTTATATATTTAACAACATCTCCAACTGTAACTATTTTTTCGGCATCACTGTCTGAGATTTCTATTCCAAATTCTTCTTCAATAGCCATTACCAATTCAACTATATCTAATGAATCCGCAGCTAAATCATCAACAAATGTTGATTCCATTTTAATATTTTCTTCATTTATTCCTAATTGATTTCCTAATATCTTTTTTATCTTTTCTAATATTTCTTTTTCCATTTTAATATCCTCCTATTTTTCTTATACACCCATAATATTATATCCGTTATCTGCATATATAACTTGCCCTGTAATAGAGTCTGACATATTACTTAATAAAAATGTAGCAACATTTCCAATTTGAGTTGTTGTTACGTTTTTGTGTATGGGAGCTTTTTCCTCTACTACCTTTAATATTGAACTAAAATCCTTTATTCCTTTTGCAGATAATGTTTTTATTGGACCTGCTGAAATAGCGTTTACTCTAATTTCATCTTTTCCTAGATTCTCTGCTAAATATCTTACACTTGCCTCTAATGCTGCTTTTGCCACGCCCATAACATTATATCCATCTAAAACTTTTGTTGATCCATGATAAGTAAGTGTTACTAGCGAAGCATTATCGTTTAGAAGTTCTAACTCTTTAGCTGTTCTTGCAGCAAGTACAAATGAATATGCACTAACATCTACCGCATGTGAATATCCTTCCTTTGATGTAGTAATAAATTCATTATGTAGGTCTTCTGTATTTGCATGTGCTATTGCATGAACTATTCCATCAATTTTTCCATTTTCTTCTTTAATCTTCAT
The DNA here is from genome assembly GCA_900557475.1 of uncultured Clostridium sp. Lineage (GTDB taxonomy): Bacteria > Bacillota > Clostridia > TANB77 > CAG-508 > CAG-793. Next base: position 1,229 of record USTA01000035.1, read on the forward strand.
AAAAGTTTTTCTTACTATTTCATCCTCTGAAGCTCCATTTAAAGTATATGCTTTACTACCTTTAAATTCTGCTATAAGCTCTTCTATTTTATCCTTATTTTCTTCTCCCATATATGTAAAAATTAATTTTGCACCATTTTCATAGGCAGATTTTGCTATTCCATAAGCAATACTCCATTTATTTCTTATTCCCATTATTAAAATCTTTTTATCTTTAAGCATATTTTTTAATTCCTCCTATAATTTAATGTATTCACCCATATTTCTAAATTTTAAATATCTTTCCTCATATAAATCTTCTTTTGTTAACTTATTCAATTCTAAAGTATAATTTTTTATTTCTTTTTTCATGTCTTGTGCTAACTTCTTAAAACTAATATCATTTACCTCTTTTGGTTCTCTAATTATTTTGTCAATTACTTTTAGTTTATATAAATCATCTGCTGTCATTTTCATTTTCTCTGCTGCTTCTTTACATCTAGAAGAATCTTTCCATAAGATCGCACTATATCCTTCTGGTGACAAAATAGAGTATACTGCGTTTTCTAACATGAGTACTTTATTTGCAATTCCAATTGCAAGTGCTCCTCCACTTGAACCTTCGCCTATGATTACTGATATAATTGGAACTCTTAAATTTGCCATAGTAAACATAGATTTTGCAATGGCTTCTCCGCTGCCCCCTTTCTTCTGCTTCAATTCCTGGATATGCCCCTTTAGTATCTATAAAAGTAATTACTGGTCTTCCGAAATTTATCCGCTTCTTCCATAAATCTTATAGCTTTTCTATAACTTTCAGGGTTTGGCATTCCAAAATTTCTTTCAATATTCTCTTTAGTCGACCTTCCTTTTTGCTCTGCAACTATTGTAAAATTTTGCTCCCCTATATTAGCAAGCCCACATACAATAGCCTTGTCGTCTCTAAAATTTCTATCTCCATGAAGTTCAATAAAGTCATCAAAGATTTCTTCTATATAATCAAGCGATGTTTTTCTCATGGGATTTCTTGCAATTTCAACTTTTTCCCATGCATTTGCTTTCTCTTCGCACATATTAAGCTCATCCTCCTTTCTATTTTAATCAATGTAGAAATGTTTCATCATTTATGAAACTTAATTAACTTATAGATAGTCTCTTTCAAATCCTTTCTTTCAACTATTTTATCTATAAAGCCATGTTCCAGTAAGAATTCTGACGTTTGAAAACCTTCTGGTAATTCCTTTCCTATTGTTTGCTTTATAACTCTTTGACCAGCAAATCCAATCATAGCATGTGGCTCTGCTAAAATAATGTCACCTAAGCTTGCAAATGAAGCTGTAACACCTCCATAAGTCGGATCTGTTAATACCGATATATATAATAATCTTTCTTTGTTTAGTTTTGTCAAAGCAACAGTAGTTTTTGCCATTTGCATGAGTGACATTATTCCTTCTTGCATTCTAGCTCCTCCTGATACGCAGAAAATGATAAGTGGCAATCTCTTTTCTATTGCTTTTTCAATTGCACTTGTTATTTTTTCGCCTACAACAATTCCCATACTTCCCATAAAAAATCCACTATCCATTATGCAAATAACAACTTCTTCTCCATTTATTTTTCCAGTACCACAAGCCACTGCCTCTTTTAGTTTTGTCTTTTCTCTTACAGTATTAAGCTTTTTTACATAGTCTTCTAGCTCAAGTGGATTACTAGTTTCTATGTTAAGATTAAAATTTTCATACGTTCCTTCATCTATTATCATTTTTAATCTTCTATCAATATGCATTCTAAAATAGTTTCCACAAGCTGGACAAATATTTAAGTTTTCTCTTATATCATCTTTATACAAAATTTCTTTACACTTCTCACATTTTATCCATTTCCCTATTGGTATGTCAACATTAGAAATTTTATTTGTTTTGGCTTGCTCCCTTTTTTTTAGTTTATCTAAAATCATTTAATTATCATTCCCTTTCAAAATTTCCTCTTCTATAAAAGAAGTATCATAACTTCCTCTAATAAAATTTGGATTTTTTATTATTTCAAGCAGGAAGTCTGTATTTGTTTCTATTCCGTCAACAATTGTTTCTTCTAGCACTCTCTTCATTCTACTAATTGCTTCATTTCTATTTGTACCAGTTGTAATAATTTTAGCAATCATAGAATCATAACTAGGTGGAACTTTATATCCTCCATAAATTGCAGAATCAATTCTTACCCCATTTCCTCCTGAAAAATGGAGTGCTTCTATCTTTCCTGGACATGGAGCAAAGTTCATTTTGGGATTTTCTGCATTTATTCTACATTCAATTGTATGCCCTTTAAATAAAATATCTTTTTGTTTAAATTTTAAACTTTCACCATTTGATATTCTAATCTGCTCTTTTACTAAGTCAATTCCTGTATTTACTTCTGTTATTGGATGTTCAACCTGAATTCTAGTATTCATCTCCATAAAGTAGAAATTTTTATCTTTATCTACCAAAAACTCTACTGTTCCACAATTTGTATAGCCTGCTATTTTAGCAACCTTTATTGCTACTTGCCCCATTTTTGTTCTTAATTTTTCATTCATTATACTAGATGGAGTTTCTTCTAACACTTTTTGATGATTTCTCTGAATTGTACAATCTCTTTCTCCTAAATGTACAATATTTCCATTTTCATCTGCTAGTATCTGAATTTCAATATGTCTTGGATTTTCAATGAATTTTTCTATATATAATTCATCATCATTAAATGCATTTTTTGCCTCTTGCTTTACAATATTATACACCTTTTGAAGTTCTTCTTTACTTTTTACAATTCTTATTCCTTTTCCCCCACCGCCTGCCGAGGCCTTAACCATTACAGGATAACCTATTTCATCAGCTAATTTTGTTGCATCTTTTAGTGATTTAATACTGCTAAGGGATCCGGGAATAACTGGTATTCCTTCTTTTTTCATTAATTCTTTTGCATGAAGCTTATTTCCTAATAAATTAATTACATTTGATTTTGGTCCTATAAATTTTATATTTGATTCCTCACAAATTCTTGCAAAATTCGAACTCTCTGACAAAAATCCAAATCCAGGATGAATGCTATCTGCTTTTGTAAGATATGCTGCTTCAATAATATTTTTTATATTTAAATAGCTTTTGCTAGCTATCGCTGGACCTATACACACAGCTTCATCCGCAAGCCTAGTATGCAAGGCATCTTTATCTATTTCAGAATATACAGCTACTGTTTTTATATTCATTTCTTTACAGGCTCTTATTATTCGAACTGCAATTTCTCCTCGATTTGCAATTAATATTTTATTCATAGTTCATTTTCCTTTCAAATCTATACTAGTGCAAAAGTCAGTTCACCTTTTGCTACAATTTTTCCCTGGACACTTGCTATTCCTTCTCCTATTCCTACCGGGCCCTTTCTTTTTATTATTTTTACTTCTAATTTTAATCTATCCCCTGGAACAACCATTTTCTTAAACTTTAATTTGTCTATTCCTCCAAATAAAGCATTTTTTCCTTTATTTTCTTCTTCTGACAAAATAGCAACTGCTCCGTGTTTGTGCTAAACTTTCTGCTATTAAAACCCCTGGCATAATTGGATTTCCTGGGAAATGCCCCTTAAAATACCACTCACTTTCTTCTACATTTTTATATGCTACTGCACTAGTTCCAGGTTCACACTTTTCTACTTCATCAATCATTAAAAATGGTTCTCTTTGTGGAATTATCTCTTTTATTTTTTCCTTATCCAACATCTTATTCTCCTATTCTAAAAAGAGGGGTACCATATTCAACCATATCGCCATCTTTTACAAGTATTTCTTCTATTTTTCCTGAAAACTCTGACTCAATCTCGTTCATTAACTTCATTGCCTCTATAATGCATAAAGTTTCACCTTTTTTAATAGTCTCTCCCACTTCTACATATGGTTTAGAATTAGGTGTTGGTTTTAGATAAAATGTTCCAACCATTGGCGATTTTACTATTTTTGTATCTAGACTAGTTTCCTGTTTTACTTCCTTAATTTCCTGTTTAGGTACTACTTTTTCTTCATTTGCGTATTCTTTATTTAAATTTTCATTTCCTTTTTTCATGCTAACTTTTGTGCCATCTGGAAAATCTATATTTACTTCTGTTAATTTAGAATTTGCCATGCTTTCCATTAGCTTTGTTATTGCGTCATATTCCATTATTTATCCTCCCACTTCTTTAGAATTATGCTACTATTATGTCCTCCAAATCCCAACGAATTTGACATTACAATTTTTATCTTTTCTTTTTTTGCTTCACCACTAACAATATTTAAATCACATTCCTCATCTTTAACTTGATAGTTTATAGTAGGTGGCACTAAACTTTTTTCTAATGCTTTAACACATATTACTGCTTCTACTGCACCTGCTGCACCTAATAAATGTCCTATATTTCCTTTGGTTGAACTTACCATTACATCTTTGCTGGCTTCCCCTAAAGCTTTTTTTATAGCAAGTGTTTCTATTAAATCATTTAAATGTGTAGATGTTCCATGTGCATTTATATAATCTATGTCTTTAGGCTCTATTTTTGCATCATTCATTGCTCTAGTCATTGCTCTTGCACCATCTTCCCCTGTTGGATTTGGAGAAGTAATATGATATGCATCTGTTGTAGAACCATATCCTATTATTTCTGCATATATTTTTGCTCCTCTTTTTTTGGCTGATTCTAACTCTTCAAGAACAACCATTCCTGCACCTTCTCCCATAACAAATCCGCTTCTTTCTTTATCAAACGGAATACTGGCCCTATTTTTATCATTACTAAAGCTTAGAGCTTTCATATTTTCAAACCCGGCTATTCCAGAAGAACATATGGAACTTTCTGCTCCTCCTGCAATAATAACATCTTCATACCCATGTTTTATTGCTCTATATGCCTCACCTATGCTTTGTGTTGAAGATGCACATGCTGTTACATTGCAATTTGATTCTCCTTTAAAACCAAATTCTATTGCAATATTACCAGCTGCCATATTAGAAATTGACATTGGTATAAACATAGGTGATACCCTACTATGACCTTTAGTGTAGTTTATTTCGCATTGTTTTTGTATTGTTCCTAGCCCTCCTATTCCAGAGCTTACAAAAATTCCCACATTATTATAGTCTATATTTTCTTTATTAATAGAGCTATCAGCTACTGCTTCTTTTGCTGCAATTATTGCAAATTCTGAAAATCTATCCAATCTTTTTGCTTGTTTTGCATCAAAGTGGTCTAGCACATTATAATTCTTAACTTCTGCACACAAACTTGTTTTAAACCCAGAAGCATCAAATAGTGAGATTTTGTCAATTCCGCATTTTTTATTTTCTATTCCACTTTGTAGTTCTTCTACATTATTTCCTATTGGAGTTATTGCTCCTAGACCTGTAATTACAACTCGTCTTTCCATAATTATTTTTCTCCTTACCTTTTTAATTTACTTTATATGTATTACATTAGCATTCCACCATCTACATTTATTACTTGACCTGTAATATATGAACTTTCTTCTGATGCTAAGAAATTTACTACATTTGCTACATCTTCTACTTTTCCAATTCTTTTAAGTGGAATTCCTTTTTTTATATCTTCTTTAATCTCCTCTTTTAATGCATCTGTCATATCTGTTTCAATAAATCCTGGTGCCACAGCATTTACTAATATATTTCTTGATGCAACTTCTTTTGCCAAGCTCTTAGTAAATCCAATTATTCCAGCCTTTGACGCAGCATAATTTGTTTGACCAGCATTTCCCGAAATTCCTACTATTGATGAAATATTTATTATTCTTCCACTTCTTGCTCTTGTCATATATGGAATAACATTCTTAGTTACATTAAATGTTCCTATTAAGTTTATATCTATTACACTCTTAAATTCATCTTCCTTCATTCTCATAAGAAGATTGTCTTTTGTTACTCCTGCATTATTTACTAAGACATCTATTTTTCCGAAATTAGCTATAATTTCTTCTACACATTTTTTGCAAGCTTCAAAATCTGTCACATCTCCTCTAACAGCCAGAAATGTTCCCCCTATTTTTTCTATTTCTGATTTTGTAATTTCTAAATTCTCGTTTTCTGTTCTGTAATTAACTGCTATTTTATACCTTTCTTTTGAAAGTTTTATTGCTATTTGCCTTCCTATTCCACGAGTTCCTCCTGTTATAAATGCTACTCTATCCATTTAATTTTCTCCCTCCAAAATCTTTAGAACGTCATTTAATGTTTCTACACTATTAATGTTCAAAACGCTAATCTCTCTATCTGTTTTTG
>USTA01000036.1 GCA_900557475.1 uncultured Clostridium sp.
TCAACTCCTGCTAAACGAGCCATATTTGCACCTCTTTCTTATTATTTATGAATTATATTTTTTCCATTTTTTTAATAAAGGTGAAATGCATTAAATATAAATATTAAAATTAACTTAGAAAGGTTTTTGCTAATTTTAATACAATATATCTAATCTTTATCTTAAAAACAGAAATATATATAAACACAAATCTAAATCAGCCGCTTGCTAGATTTGTGTTAATATCAAATTAAAAAAATTACCCTTGTCTTTGTTTATGCTTTGGATTTTCGCATATAACTCTTATTACACCTTTTCTTTTGATTACTTTGCACTTGTCGCACATTTTCTTTACAGATGGTCTTACCTTCATTTGAAACACCTCCTAATTTGTATATAACTTAGCTTTAATTCCTGATTCAAATCCATTTTACAGAATTTTTCTTCACACTAAAGCTTAAGCATTTTTTTATTTTATATGCTATTTTATTTTGCTCTCCAAGTAATTCTACCTTTTGTTAAATCATATGGAGATAATTCTACTTTTACTTTGTCTCCTGGTAATATTTTTATGTAGTTCATTCTTAATTTACCAGAAATATGACCTAGAATTTCATGTCCATTTTCTAGTTTTACTTTAAATAAAGTATTTGGTAATGCTTCTGTTATCACTCCATCTACTTCTATTACATCTTCTTTAGACATATATTATTCATTCCCCCTGAATAGTAGTTTACATAGTGAAATGTCATAAGACAGTTTTTCACAATAGCTATTATATTATATAATACTTTTAGGCTAATGTCAATATTTCTGGCTCTTTTTCTGTAATTAATATTGTATTTTCATAGTGTGCTGATAAACTTCCATCCTCTGTCCATATTGACCACCCATCATCACCTTGATAAATATCTGCTACTCCTGCCACAACCATTGGTTCAATAGCAAGTGTCATTCCTGGTTCTAATCTTATTCCTCTACCAGGCTTACCATAGTTAGGAATTCCTGGTTCTTCATGCATTTGTCTACCAATTCCATGACCTTCAAATTCTTTTATTACATCAAAACCATTTTCATTTACAAATTTACCTATTGTATGGCAAATATCTCCCAATCTATATCCCTTTTTAGCAAATTTAATTCCTTCAAAAAATGCTTGTTTTGTAACATCAACTAGTCTTTTTGCCTCAGCTGAAACTTGTCCTACCATATATGTTCTTGCACAATCTCCATGAAATCCATCTTTATATGCAACTAAGTCTACACTTACAATATCTCCTTCTCTTAAAATATTGTGCTTTGATGGTATTCCGTGTATTATATTATCATTTACAGAAGCACAAATTGAGCCTGGAAAGTCTGGAACTCCCTTCATTCCACTTGGATATCCTTTTTCTGCTGGTATTGCACCATTTTCAAGCATTGTAGCCTCTGCTATTCTGTCTAATTCAAATGTAGAAATTCCTGGCATTATTGCTCTTTCTACTGCTTTTTGTGCTAAATTTGCTATTTTGCAAGCTTCTCTCATTTTTATAATTTCACTTTTAGATTTTATTGAAATCATTTTTTCCTCTTTTCTAAACTCAAAACTATTTTATTCTCTTTTCTATTTTTTCTATTGCACTTTTTGTTGTATCTTCCTTTGTTGTTTCTGAATATATATCTATATTTATGCTTTCAAGTAGCCCTTCATTTTTATAGTAATCAATTAGTGGCTTAGTATTTTTATAATAAGTATTTAATCTTTCTTTTATTGTTTCTGGATTATCATCAACTCTCTTTATCAATGTAGAACCACATCTATCACAAATTCCTTCTTCTTTTGGAGGCATAAATATTGTGTTATATGATGCTCCACATTCTTTATTTGAGCAAATTACTCTACTAGATGTTCTTTTTATTATATCTTCATCTGGCACTTCTAAGTTAATAACTGCTGTGATATTTTCTTCTTTTTTACTTAAATATTCTTTTAAAGCTTCTGCTTGCTCTATTGTTCTTGGAAATCCGTCTAACAAGACATTATTCATTTGGTCTAGCTTTCCTTCTACCATAGCAATTGTAACTTCATCTGGTACTAACTCTCCTTTAGAAATATATTCTTGAGCTTTTTTTCCGAGTTCAGTTTCTCTTTTTATTTCATCCCTAAAAATATCTCCTGTTGCGATATGTTCTAATTTATACTTTTCACAAATTTCATTTCCTATTGTTCCTTTTCCTGTGCCTGGAGCACCTAACATTATAATATACATAATTTTTCTTCCTTCCAATTCTTTTCTAAAACTATTATATTTTAGCTCTTTTTTCACTATTTGTCAAATACTCGTTTTTAATTTTTCCAAAAAGAAAACTCCTGCCTTTCAGCATGAGTCTTCTTTAAGAGTAAAATCCTTTGTCTTATAGAGCTAGCTTGCCTCCCTATATTCAAGAGAAATTTACTGGATATTTAGCCAAAATTTCATTTCTCCCTTCTTAAATGCATATACGAGTATTTTTCAACATTTCTCTAAACTCCAACCTCATGTCAAGATACTCGTCTAACAGAAGTTCGAACATATCAGAGTCTAGATTTAGTTTTTCTGCTTTCTCCCGCAATTCATTCATTTTTTTGGAATACTCACGGCAATCATCAATAAAGTCCTTTACCTCTTCCTTATAGCATATTTTTTTTAATCTCTCCCTAAACGCCAACTTCATTTCAACATACTCGTCTAGTAGAAGCTCGAACATGTCAGAGTCTGGATTTAGTTTTTCTCCTCTCTCCCGCAACTCATTCATTTTTTTAGAATACTCACGGCAGTAGTCAATAAAGTCTTCAATTCTGATTGTGTCCATAATTTACCTCCTCGTGCAAATACACCAGTATAATTTAAATGATACATTCAAATTATACTACGTTATGTTAAGTCTGTCAAATATTTGTATACAATAATAAAAAAACTTACCTAGGCTGGTAAGTTTTTTATATTATTAATTCTCTAAAAATCCTTTATAATGTCTCATTACAAGTTGAGATTGTAATTGCTGACTTAATTCTATTGCTACACCTACAACAATTAGAATTGATGTTCCAGCAAATGCTGTACTTAATCCTATAAATCTTATTAACATAGGAAGTATCGCTATAACTGCTAAGAATATACCTCCAAATAATACTACTTTAGAAAGTACACTTGATAAGTAATCTGATGTTGGTTTTCCTGCTCTAATACCTGGAATAAAACCACCATTTTGTTTTATATTACTTGCTACTTCTGCTGGATTGAATGTAGCATATGTGTAGAAATATGTGAATCCTACAATTAGCAATAAATAAATTATAGCATTTATTATTGTATATTGCCATCCTACATTTGATGAAGATGATGCAATAGATAAGTTATATATAACTCTCCAAAATCCTGCTTGGTTTTCAATATCACTTATAAATAGTTGAATTATCATTGCTGGGAATGTCATAAATGATGAAGCAAAAATTATTGGCATAACACTTGCCATTGCTGGCTTAATTGGTATATGTGTATTTTGTGCTCCAACCATTCTTCTTCCAACTACTTTTTTAGAATATTGAACTGGAATTCTTCTCTCTGCAAGTTGAACAAATACAATTCCTGTTACTAGGATAAGAACTCCTATTACAATTCCTATTGCCTTTAAAAGTCCTATTGTGCTAAATGCTCCATCTACAAAAATCAAACTACCAATTCCAAGTACTGCTGATGGAAGGCTTGAAACTATACCTGCAAATATTAACATTGAGATACCATTTCCAATACCTACTGATGTAATTTTGTCTCCTAACCACATAAGTAGAGATGTTCCTGCCATCAAAGATATTACGACAACGGCTCCTGTTAAAGCTCCACTATCTACAAATATTCCAGAAGATCTATATGATAGATATATTCCTAATCCTTCAACTAAGGCTAGAACAACTGTAATAATTTTTGTATATCTATCAATTTTCTTTCTTCCTTCTTCTCCTCCTTCTTTAGTTAATCTTTCTAAAGAAGGTATAATCATTCCTAATAACTGAATAACTATTGATGCAGTAATATATGGAGTTATTGACATTGCAAATATTGATAATCTCGAGAATGCTCCTCCTGAAATCATGTTTATCATTCCTGTAACACTATTAGAAGATGCACTCATTGTAGATTCTAATGTTACAATGTCTACTCCTGGTATTGTTATATAACAACCTAATCTAAATATTACTAATAATAGTAATGTAAATAGTATTTTTTTTCTAATCTCCGGAGTCTTTAAAGCATTTTTTATTGTATTAAACAACTAAATCACCTCTGCCTTTCCGCCTAAAGCTTCTATTTGCTCTTTAGCAGACTTTGTGAATCTAACAGCTTTAACGTTTAATTTCTTTTCAAGCTTTCCTGTTGCTAATACTACTATTCCGTCTTTTTCTTTGCTTATGATTCCATCTTTAATTAGGCTTTCTGCTGTAACATCTGTTTGTGTAGATTTATTTAACATTGTTAAAGTTACTTCTGTATAATCTTTAGCAAACTTGTTAATAAATCCTCTTTTTGGTAATCTTCTATATAGTGGTGTTTGACCACCTTCGAATCCACGTCTAACTCCTCCGCCAGATCTAGCTTTTTGTCCTTTATGACCTCTTCCAGATGTTTTACCTAATCCAGAACCCATTCCACGTCCAACTCTTATTTTTTGAGTTCTTTTTTGTGCTGGTTTTAATTCATCTAATTTCATATGGATTACACCTCCTTAATTATATTTAGTTTTTAAAAGTAGTTTAAACTTATTTTATGTCTTCTACTTTCTTTCCTCTTTTTCTTGCTACTTCTTCAATAGTTTCCATGCTTGTTAATCCATTAAGTGTTGCATAAACAACGTTTCTTGGATTATTTGTTCCTAGAACCTTTGTTCTAACATCTCTATATCCAGCAAGTTCAAGTACTGGTCTAACACTACCACCTGTTATTAATCCTGTACCTTCTTTTGCAGGCTTTAGCATAACACTTGCACTACCAAATTTTCCAATATATTCATGTGGAACTGTTGTTCCTACGATTGGAACTTCTACTAAGTTTTTCTTTGCGTCTTCAATAGCTTTTTTTATTGCATCTGGAACTTCTGCAGCTTTTCCATTTCCTACGCCTACTTTTCCATTTCCGTCTCCAACAACAACTACTGCGCTAAATCTGAAAGTTCTTCCGCCTTTTACAACTTTAGCAACTCTACTTATAGCAACAACTTTCTCTTTTAATTCAGATTCGTTTTCTTGCACTTGTTTTTCCTCCTTTTCTTAAAATTCTAAACCGCCTTCTCTTGCGCTTTCTGCTAATGCTTTTACTACACCATGGTACTGATATCCACTTCTATCAAATACAACATTAGTTATCTTTTTATCTTTAGCTCTTTTTGCAATTAGAGCTCCTACTTCTTTTGCTGCTTCGATATTTGCGTGTTTTGTTTTTATTTCTTTATCAAGTGTTGAAGCACTAACTAAAGTAGTTCCTTTTACATCATCTATAATTTGAGCGTAGATTCCTGTATTACTTCTATACATACATAATCTTGGACATTCTGCTGTTCCACTAATTTTTGTACGAACTCTTATATGTCTTCTTGTTCTTTCAAATTTTCTGTCTGTCTTTGAAACCATATCTTAACTCCTTTCTTTAATATATCAGTTCAATTTTTATTTCTTACCAGTCTTACCTTCCTTACGTCTAATATGTTCTTCAGCATATTTAATACCTTTTCCTCTATAAACTTCAGGTGGTCTCTTTGTTCTGATAACTGCTGCCATTTGACCAACTATTTCTTTATCAATTCCTCTTACTATTATAGTATTTGGATTTGGTAAATCAAATGTAATTCCCTCTGGTGCATCCATTTCTACTGGGTGTGAATAACCTAAGTTCATTACTAATTTTGTTCCTTGTTTTTGTGCTCTATAACCAACACCATTTATTTCTAGAGTTCTTGTAAATTCATTAGTTACACCTTCTACCATGTTGCTAATTAATGTTCTTGTTAGTCCATGTAGGTTTCCATATTCTTTTGATGAAATTTCAACCTTAATCTCTTTTTCTTCTATATTTACTGTAACATTTTCATTTATTTCTCTTGTAAGAGTTCCCTTTGGTCCTTTTACAGTAAGTTTATTTCCATCTAAAGTAACTGTAACTCCGTCTGGTATTGTTATAGGTTTCTTTCCTATTCTTGACATTTTGGATTTTCCTCCTTCTTTTATAATTTTATTTTTTTGCTAATTTATGTAATATAATCTCAAATTACCAAACGTAGCAAATAACTTCTCCGCCTAATCCTTCATTTCTTGCATCTTTATCAGTTTTTAGTCCTTTAGATGTAGAAACTAAAGCTATTCCTAAACCATTTAATACCTCTGGTATTTCGTCTTTAGAAACATATATTCTTAGACCTGGTTTACTAATTCTTTTTAATCCTGAGATAACTCTTTTTCCTTTTTCATCGTATTTAAGAGTAATTCTTATAATTCCTTGTTTTTCATCTTTTATCTCTTCAAAAGATGCTATATAACCTTCATCAAATAGAATCTGAGCGATTGCTTTTTTCATATTTGATGCTGGAATGTCAACAGTGTTATGCTTTGCACTATTTGCATTTCTTATTCTTGTTAGCATATCTGCTATTGGATCTGTTGTATTCACTTAGTTTTCCCTCCTTTTTTATTATAATTACCAGCTTGCTTTTTTTACTCCAGGAATTTCACCCTTATGTGCTAATTCTCTAAAGCATATACGGCAAATTCCGTATTTTCTAATATAGGCATGTGGTCTTCCACAAATTTTGCATCTATTATATTCTCTTGTTTGATATTTTTGCTTTTTAGCTTGTTTTACTTTTAAAGATTTTTTAGCCATTTGCTCTTATTTTCCTCCTTTTTTTACTATTTTTTGAAAGGCATACCAAGAAGAGTTAATAGCTCTTTTGCCTCTTCGTCAGTCTTAGCTGTTGTAACAAATATAATGTCCATACCTCTAACTTTATCTACTTTATCATATTCTATTTCTGGGAATATAAGTTGTTCTTTTATACCCATTGAATAATTTCCTCTTCCATCGAAAGAATCACTTGAAACTCCTCTAAAGTCTCTTACTCTAGGTAATGCTACATTAAATAGTTTAAATGCAAAATCATACATTTTTCCTTTTCTTAATGTAACCTTTACACCAACATTAACACCTGCTCTTAATTTGAATGCAGCTATTGATTTCTTTGATTTAGTAATAACAGGTTTTTGTCCTGTAATAGTTGTTACATCTTTAATAGCTCCTTCTAATGACTTAGGATCTTCCTTTGTATCTCCTAAACCAATGTTCAAAACTATTTTATCTAACTTTGGAACTTCCATTATTGATTTATATCCAAACTTTTTCATTAAAGCTGGTACTACTTCTTTTTCATATTGTTCTCTTAATATTTCCATAGTCTTA
>USTA01000037.1 GCA_900557475.1 uncultured Clostridium sp.
AGTAAGAAGATTTATAATAGGACTAGGAAAAAAAGTTTTAATTGCGAATGTTGTAGGAAATTTAGTTGCAATATTTTTAGCAAGTAATGAAAAAAGTGTGCTATTTTATTGGATGTATGGAATTTCAGTAATGCTTCAAATTTATTTTGATTTTTCAGGATATTCAGATATGGCAATAGGACTAGGAAAAATGTTTGGATTTGAATTTTTAGAGAATTTTAATTATCCTTATATAGCGCAAAGTATAACAGACTTTTGGAGAAGATGGCACATTTCATTAAGCACATGGTTTAGAGACTATATTTATATACCACTTGGAGGAAATAAAGTAAGCAAATTGAAATGGATTAGAAATTTAATGGTAGTATGGTGTCTTACTGGACTATGGCATGGAGCAGAATGGAACTTTGTGGTTTGGGGACTATATTTTGGGATTATTTTAATAATCGAAAAGTTATTTTTATTAAAATATAGTGAAAAAATTCCAAAGCCTATAAAAAGAATTTATACTATATTAATTGTAATGATAAGTTTTATAATATTTAATGGAAGTGCATTAAATGAAGCAATAAAAAATATAGGAGGACTATTTGGAATAGGAAATGTCACATTACTTAGCAATGAAAGTATATATTATTTTAAAAGTTATTTTATAATAATTTTAGTTGGAATTTTAGCAAGTACTCCAATAGCAAAGAACATATGCTTAAATAAAAAAATGAATAAAATTATAAATATTCTAGAGCCTATATTTTTACTAGTAATATTTATGATTTCTACTAGTTATATTATAGATGGATCATTTAATCCATTCTTGTATTTTAGATTTTAGGAGGAAGCGATGAACAAAAAGAATATATTAATTTCAGTCGGATTTGTAACTATATTACTAGCATTTTTAACAATGAATATATTAAAAGAAGATGAAAAAATTTCTTATGCAGAAAGAAGAAGATTGATGCAGTTTCCAAATATAAGTGTAGATAAAGTTATATCTGGAACTGTGATGAATGATTTTGAAAAATATGCTCTTGACCAATTTCCATATAGAGATTTATTTAGAAAGGCTAAAAGTCTATTTAATTTTAATGTATATCATAAATTAGATGATAATGGGGCATTAATAAAGGATAATGTAATATATAAATTAGAATATCCTTTAAATAATAAAGCACTTCAAGAAAATATAAAAAAGATAAATGAAATTAAAAATAAATACTTGGAGAATTTGAATGTATATTATTCAATAATCCCAGATAAAAGTTATTTTTTAGACGAAAATTATTTAAAATTAGACTATACTAAAATGCAAAACATAATGCATGAAAATTTAAAAGATATGAAATATATAAATATTTTTGAAAATTTAGATATAGAGGATTATTATAAAACAGATATACATTGGAAACAAGAAAAAATATTAGATGTAGCAGATAAAATAAAATTAGAGATGTTAGGAAAAAAGGAAAATATAAAGTACAATATAATAGAATTAGGAGATTTCTTTGGAAGTTATTATGGACAAGTAGGAATAAATGTTAGTTCGGATAAACAAAAGTACCTTACAAATGAAATAATAGATAAAAGTAGGACATATAATTTTGAAAACCAAAAAGAGGGGAAAGTATACGATTTGGAGAAATGGAAAAATGCAGTAGATAAATATGATTTATACTTATCAGGCCCAACTCCATTAATTGAAATAATAAATGATAATGCAAAAACAGAGAATGAATTGTTATTGTTTAGAGATTCTTTTGGCAGTACATTGGCACCACTTTTAATAGATGGTTATAAAAAAATAACATTGATAGATTTGAGATATATAAATAGTTCAATTTTAGAAAATTATATAGAATTTAAGAACCAAGATGTACTTTTTATATATAGTGTACCAATACTAAATCAAAACATTTTAAAATAATAATTTAAATTTTGTAAATAATGAAATAAAAGCTATGGGTAAATAAAAAAATCCCATAGCTTTTGTAAAATTTTGTTAAAAAGACTTGCAAAATGACAAAATATGTAATATTATAAAGAAAATGGCAAAAGATGGAATAGGAGAAAAGATGAAATCTATAATTTTACAAAACAAAATCCCAGAGTTAGGGACAATATCATTTATTTTTTATATAATATTAATATTAATGCAATGTAAGATAGTAGGCAGACTAATAAAAATAGAGAAGAAAGAAATTTTAAAAATTTTTATCTATCAAGTATTAACTTGCCTTTCTATGATAATTATATTAGGCGATATATTAGGAATTATTGCAAGTATTGTAATTATGACTTTAATATATATAAAAGTATTTAAATTTACACTTGTAAAAACATTAGTTGCTGAAAGTATAAGTGTTTTTCTATTTACATTGCTAGAAATTATAAATATAAAAATTTGTGAAGAATTTTCTAGTAGTATATTAATATTAATAGCAGAATTAATAATTTTTTTAGCACACTTAATTGTATATAAATTAATAAAAAGGAAGAAAATACATATAAATATAGAAGAGGTGCTAAATAATGACATAGAGATAAAAATTAATAAAAAACTAGTATGCTTTATAATATTAATAGTTTTATATAAGATATTAGTTGCAAAAGCGTTAACAGAAATCCCAACAGAAATATATTTGTTAGGAATGATACTTTTACTAGCATATTTTTTCAACGTTATGAGAAATATAGTAAAAAGCTTAGAACTAGAGGTTGATAAGAATATTATTCTTAATCTTACAGGAGCAAATGAAAGACTTAGACAAAGTTTTGACAATATGAGTTCATTTAGACATGATTTTAAAAATATTTTGCAGGGAATGGGTGGATGTATTGTAGCAAGTGATATAAAAGGATTAGAAAAAATTTATCAAGATGTAATCTGTGAATATCAGGAAATAAAAGAAAACATAGATTTAGATAAGAATTTAGAAAAACTTCCAGCAATATATAATTTAATAAACACAAAATACATTAAAGCAATTGACTGTGGAATAGATATAAAAGTAGATGTTTATGTAGATTTAGGACTTCTTAAAATAAAACAATATGAACTATGTAGAATTTTAGGAATATTAATAGATAACGCTATTGAAGCTTGTATGGACTGCAAAGAGAAAACTATAACAATAAAATTTTTAAAAGATAGATATAACAACAGAAATTTGGTTGTAATAGAAAATACTTGTAAGAATTATTTAGTCGATTTGAAAAGTTTGAAAAGTAAAGGCTTTACAACGAAAAAAGACAAAGCTTTTCACGGACTAGGTTTATGGAGAGTAAATCAAATAATTAAAAAGAACGAAAATTTAAGACTATATACAACAAGAGATAAGGTATTTAAACAACAACTAGAAATTTATAATTGGGATTAAAATGGTTTATATTACAAAAAAGTTATAATAAATGTAACAGAAATTAAAACTTTTTGTAATATAAGCTTGTTTTTTTAGAATACTTAGTTATATAATAGATAATGATTAACTATAATTATATAAGGGAGATTACTCGTATGGAATTAAAAAAAGTTTTAGCAGGAATAGAAGGGCTAAAAGCAAAAGGAAATTTAGATATAGATATTATGCAGATAAGCAATGACTCAAGAGATATAAAAGAAGGAGCAATGTTTATTGCTATAAAAGGCTTTGATGTAGATGGACATAAATATATAGAAAAAGCAATAGAAAATGGAGCGAAAGCAATTCTAATAGAAGAAGCGGAAGTTAAGAACGTAGTAAATGAAATACCAGAAAATGTTACTATAATAGTAGCAAAAGATACGAGAAAAGCAACTGCAATTTGTGCTTGTAATTTTTATGATAATCCATCGAGAAAGTTACAATTAGTTGGAATCACAGGAACTAAAGGAAAAACAACCACTACATTTATGATAAAAGCAATTTTGGAAAAACAAGGTATAAAAACAGGATTAATTGGAACAATAGCAACTTATATAGGTGATAAGAAATTAGAAGACAGTGATAGAACAACACCAGATAGTATAAAACTTCAAGAAACATTTGCAAAAATGGTAGATGCAGGTTGCACTGCATGTGTTATGGAAGTATCATCACAAAGTTTAAAATTAAACAGAGTTTATGGTTCAGATTTTAATATAGGAGTATTTACTAATTTTTCTGAAGACCACATAAGTCCTAAAGAACACCCAGATATGGAAGACTACTTCAATTCAAAAGTAGAACTATTTAAGATGTGCAAATATGGATATATTAATGTAGACGATATAAATACAATAAGAGTACCTAAACTAGTACCAAATTGTATGATACAAACATATGGAATAGACAATGAAAATAATTTACTTGCAAAAGATATAACAATTACAAATTCATATGTAGATTTCAAAGTAAAATTAAATGGAAAAAATGAAAGAATAAAAACAGATATACCTGGTAGATTTAGTGTATACAATAGCCTAGCAGCTATTTCGGTAGCACTAAGACTAGGATGCAGTACAGAAAATATAAAAACAGCTCTTGAAAATGTAAAAGTGCCAGGAAGAAGTGAATTAGTTGATAATAAATTAGGATTGACTATAATGGTAGATTATGCTCATTCTCCAGAGAGTTTAGAAAACATATTACAAGCAGTTAAATCATATACTAGAGGTAAAGTAATTTCAGTATTTGGATGTGGAGGAGATAGAGATAGCGGTAAAAGACCAATTATGGGAGAAATATCAGGAAAAATAGCAACATACACAATAATAACATCAGATAATCCAAGGACAGAAAATCCAGAAGAAATAGTAAAACAGATAGAAGAAGGAATAAAAAAGACAAAAGCAAAATATGAATGTATTGTAGATAGAACAGAAGCAATAAAAAAAGCAATACAAATTGCAGATAAAACAGACATTATTGTACTGGCTGGAAAAGGTCATGAAACATACCAAGAAATAAACCATGAAAAACATCATTATGATGAAAGGGAAATAATAAAAGAAATTATAGATAATATGTAAAATTTGTAGGGGGAATTATACAAATGAGTTTTCAAATAAAGATATTGCTATTATCATTTGGGCTGAGTATTGTAATTTCAATGATAGTAATACCAATATTAAAAAAACTAAAGGTGGGGCAGTCAGAAAGAGAAGATGGTCCTAAATCACACCTAAAAAAGAGTGGGACACCTACAATGGGAGGTCTTATTCTAATTATAACGACCATCTTATTAAGTGCATTTTTATACATTGATTATGCAGCAGATGAACCAGAAATAGCAACTAGATTACTTCCAATGGTGTTTGTCACAATTGGATTTGGTCTAGTAGGATTTATCGACGATTTTAAAAAAGTGATTCTGCATAATACAGATGGACTAAGTCCAAAACTAAAGATGTTAGGGCTTATGATTATTGCAATAGCATATGTAGTAATGCTTGTATTTAATTTTAAAAATGGAACAGATATATATTTGCCAATTTTAGATACTTATATAACTCTTCCAATGTGGCTTTATATACCATTTGCAGTATGTGTAATACTTGCAACTACCAATGCCGTAAACCTTACAGATGGAATAGATGGGCTTTCAACAAGTGTAACAACAATAATATTAACATGCTTAACAGTTATTTCGATAATTTGGGGAATAAAAGAAACAACAATATTTGGTTGTATTGTAATAGGTGCAGCATTAGGATTTTTACTTTTTAACTTGCATCCAGCACAAGTATTTATGGGAGACACAGGTTCACTATTATTAGGCGGAGCAATAGCAGGAATAGCATTATACTTAAAATTACCGCTACTTTTATTAATAATAGCACTTGTACCAGTATTAGAAACATTATCTGTAATTTTGCAAGTAGGGTACTATAAAAAAACAGGAAAAAGACTATTTAAGATGGCACCACTTCACCACCATTTCGAACTTTCAGGATGGAAAGAAAATCAAATTGTATCAGTATTTAGTTTACTTACATTAGCTATGAGCATAATAGGAATACTTGTAATATAAGAGAGGAGAAGAATGAAAAAAACGGCAACTAAAAAAAAGAGTACTCCTGTAACATCAACAATTTCGCAGATTAAGGCCAAAAACAGAATAGATTTACCAATGTTAATAATACTCTTAATGATAATTGCGTTGGGTCTAGTTATGGTTTTGTCTGCAAGTAGTCCAACAGGAGCATCAGAGGGAGATACATATAAATATTTTAAAACACAGACTATTGCTGCAATAATAGGAATGGTTCTGATGTTTGTACTTTCTAATATCAATTATGATATATTCAAAAGAATTTATAAATTGGTATATATTGGTTCAATTCTTATATTATTTGCTGTTTTAATACCAAAAATAGGAGTAGAATCAAATGGTGCGAGAAGATGGATTAATTTAGGTATGCAAATACAGCCATCAGAGATAACAAAAATAGGCTTAATAATATATGTGGCAGGATATTATAGTGATCCTAAAACAAAATTAACGAATATATGGAATGCGTGTTTGAAACCATTTTTCGCAGTTTTAATACCAATAGGGATATTATTAGTGGTACAAAACCACCTTAGTGCAGGAATTGTTATAGGAATGGTTACAGCAGCAATGGTCGTTATGAGTGGATGCCAGTTAAAATACTTAATATACATAATGGGAGTAGTGTTAGGCGGAGCAGCACTTATATTTCCTTTTGCTAAAGACAAATTAATGAGTAGTTTTAGATCAGATAGAATTATGGCATGGCTTGACCCATGGGCAGATACTTCTGCTACCTCATATCAAACAGTACAGAGCTTATATGCAATTGGATCAGGGGGATTATTCGGAGTAGGACTTGGAGAGAGTAAACAAAAATATTTATATATACCAGAGGCACATAATGATTTTATATTTGCAATTATAGCGGAAGAACTTGGATTTGTTGGATGTGCAGTAGTTTTGGGATTATTTGCTATGCTAGTAATAAGAGGAATATCAATTGCAATTAGAGCAAAAGATACGTTTGGTAGTTTAATTGCAATAGGAATAACTGCATTAATTGCAATTCAAGTTATTTTAAATATTGCAGTTGTAACTAATTCTATCCCAAATACAGGAATTTCACTTCCATTTATCAGCTATGGAGGAAGTTCTATGGTTATACTCTTAGCAGCTATGGGAATATTGTTTAATATATCAAGGTCTGCAAAAAAGATATAGATGATTAGTAAGAAAAGAGGGAATAAATGAAAGTTGTTATAGCCGCAGCAGGAACAGGAGGACATATTAATCCTGGAATAGCGATAGCAAATAAAATTATGACAGAGCAGCCTAATTCTAAAATAATTTTTATAGGAACAAATAGAGGATTGGAA
>USTA01000038.1 GCA_900557475.1 uncultured Clostridium sp.
TTCCTTCTTGTATTAAATCTAAAAATTGCATTCCTCTTCCTACATATTTTTTAGCTATACTTACAACTAATCTTAGGTTTGACTCAGCAAGCTTTTGTTTAGCAGCTTCATTTCCATCTAAAATCTTTTTAGCTAAATCTAACTCTTGTTCATATGTTAAAAGTGGGATTTTCCCGATTTCTCTTAAATACATTCTAACAGGATCATCAATGCTAACACCTTCTAGAGTATCTACATTTATGTCTTCTATTGAAATATCTTCTACTTCTTCTAAGTCTTCTGCATCTGGTTCTACGTCTTCCATATCGTCTTTTAAAACATCTACCCCAATATTTTCAAATGCATTAAAAACTTCATCAATTTGTTCTGAACTAGCATTCCCTAATTTACTAGCAAGTTCTCCATAAGTAATTTTACCTTTTCTTTTTGCATCGCTTATTATCTTTTCAATTCCAATGTTTTCTTCATTATTTACTCTTACACGTGGCTTTGATGGTTTCTTTTTTTGTTGCATTTCATTTTTATGAGCCATTCTAGCACTATCTATTAGATTTATTGCTATTTTTACATCTTTCTTATCATTTTTCTTTCCCATTTTTTTATTTCCTTTCTAACGGTACTTATACTTTTAGAAATATCAAATATTTTATTTTATTTTTGAAAGCTCTACAATAATATCATTTAGTTTTTTTCCTACTTCTAATGCTTCATCTCTTGATAAACTAGTATCATTTAATTTAAGAGTTAATTCATCTCTCTTTTTTATCAAGCTTTCTCTTTTATAATTTTTTTCTATATCTTCAATTCCCTTTTCTATATCAGTTATTTCAAAGTCATATGCAAGTATACCACTAATGTAGTTAATTTGCTCTTCACTTTCAAATAAGTTTAATATCTGTTCTATATTTTCATCTTCTGTGCATTTATCATAGATAATTTTTATTATTTCTCTATTTTTTTCTGATTTTATACAATTTAGTGCTACATTTTCTTTAAGCCTATTTAAAGCTTGTTTTGTATGATTTATCAAGATATAAATTAGCATTTGTTCTCTTCTTGATACTGACTCATCCGTTTTTTCTTCTTGCTTTGGCCTTATAATATTTGGTTTTGCTTCTAAAATCTTTGAACTTGCATTTGATGCTGAATACATTCTTTTATTAATTTCAGCATAAATTGCTTCTTTAGAAATTTTATATGTTTCTGAAATTTTATCTATGTAAATTTCTCTTTCAATATTGTTCTTTTCTTCTGAAAGCATTTTTGCTATTGCATTTAAAAATTTTATTTTATCACTTACATTTTCTAGATTTAAGTCTTTTTTTAGAATCTTTACTTTATATTCTAAACTTGAAATTGCATTATCCATACATTTTTTTAGTTTCTCAGGTCCATATTTTACAATAAATTCGTCTGGGTCTTTAGCTCCACTAATTTGCAATATTCTAATATCGCATCCCATACTTTGAAGTATGTCCATTCCTCTTACGATTGCTGTTTGACCTGCACCATCTGCATCATAACCCAAAATTATTTGCTCGGCAGATTTTCTAAGAAGTCTTCCTTGCGCATCTGTAAGTGCTGTTCCTAATGATGCTACTACATTTGTAATTCCCCTTTGAAATAGCGAAATTGCATCCATATAACCTTCTACAATTAAAATTTGCTTCATAACTCCGGAATTATATTTTTTGGCTACATTTAGTCCAAATAAATTTCTTCCTTTACTATAAACTACATTTTCTGGCGAATTTATATACTTTGGTTTGCTGTCATCTAAAACTCTTCCACCAAAAGCAATTACTCTGTTTCTTACATCTTGAATAGGGAACATTACTCTCCCTCTGTATCTATCAATGTACATTCCTTTAGAGTTTTTATTAACTAGTCCTGATGCTAATATTTCCTCTTCTCCAAAGCCTTCCTTCTTTAATGCTCTATATAACTCGTCAAATTCACCTGAAAATCCTATTTTAAATGCTTTTAATGTATTATTGTCTAGTTTTCTTTTTTTTATGTATTCTTGTCCAGTTTTTGCAGTTGGCTTATATAAATTTTTATGGTAAAATTCTGCTGCAAATTCATTTACATCATAAACTTTTGCTTTTAATTTTGCTACTTTTTCATCTTCAAAATTATTTACTGATGGTAAATTCACATTTGCTCTTTCTGCTAATATCTGAACGCTTTCTACAAAACTCACATTTTCAACTTTTGTTATAAAATGAAATACATTTCCTCCTACACCACATCCAAAACAATGAAAAATCTGTTTATCTGGTGAAACTGAAAAAGATGGCGATTTTTCATTATGAAATGGGCAAAGTCCGAAATAATTTCTACCACTTCTTTTTAAAGTAACATATTGTGATATAACATCAACTATATCATTTCTGCTTCTAACTTCCTCTAATATTTCATCACTATATCTCACGCTAAAACATTCCTTCTTTTTCTCATATTTATATTATTCGACATATGTAAACTAAATCCTTCCTAATATGTCGAAAAGGAATATGTTATGTAACTTTATGTTTATTTACATAACATATTCTCCTTTGCAAAAATTAAAGTGAACTATGTTCACTTTAATTTTATTTATGCATTTGCTGCCCCATCATAAGGAATAAATTTATTTACTGCACTTTGTTGTAAATTAATTTTTGCTTCAGTTGGAACTCTATATTCTTTGTATGACATATCTATTTTATTATCTACAAGTTGTTCAACTTCTTCTTTTGAAGAATGCTCTGCTAAGACTAATTCACTAACTAAAATTTGTTTTGCATTTGTAAGCATTTTCTTTTCTCCAGTTGACAAAGCTCCTTTTTCTTTTTGTTTAAAACTTAAATTTCTAACTACATCTGCAACTTGATATATATCTCCTGTTTTCATCTTTTCCAAATTATCTCTATATCTCTTATTCCAGTTATTAGACATTTCTGTTTCATCTTTTTCTAATATTTCTAGAACATATGTTGCCATATTCTTATCTATTATGTTTCTTACTCCCATAGTTTCAGCTTTTGCAGTTGGAACCATTACCTTTACTTCTCCAGGCATTCTGATTACATAGTATTTTTGCTTTTCTCCTAATATTTCCTTTTCTTCTATTGAATCAATTGTTCCCGCTCCGTGCATTGGATATACTATATGGTCTCCTATATTAAACAATTAAACTCAACTCCTTTCCAACTTCTTGTAGTTTAGAGTAGTTCTCTTTTAACCACAAACTAATTATATCACATTTTTAAAGTTAAGTAAAGGAATTTTTCAAAAACTTTTATTTACATTTTTTATAATATACTTCATTCTTTTATTAGCATATATCTATTTTTTATTTACAATTTCATTTTTATTTTTATAAATGCTGTTTTTAGGAATTACACCTCTTACTGATGATAGTGGATAAATATTTGTGTTTTTACCAATTATAGTTCCTGGGTTAAGTACACTTCCACACCCTACTTCTACATTATCACCTAGCATTGCTCCTATTTTTCTTATGCCTGTTTCTATTTTTTCTTTTCCATTTTTTATTGTGATAAGCGTTTTATCTGATTTTAGGTTTGATATTATAGAACCAGCTCCCATATGTGTCTTATATCCTAATATTGAGTCTCCTATATAGTTATAATGTGGCACTTGTGAATTATTAAATAAAATTGTATTTTTTAATTCGGTTGAGTTTCCTACCACTGCATTTTTCCCTATTATTGCATTTTTTCTAATAAAACTGCAATGCCTAATTTCTGCTCCTTCACCTATAATACAGTTTTCCCCAATATATGCAGAATTATACACTTTTGCGCTCTTATGTATCCACACATTTTCCCCAATTTGATTATATTCTTCTTTAGGTAAACTTTTCCCTAATTCTGCAATGTACGCTCCAATACCTTCTAAAGCTTCCCATGGATATGTGTATTTTTCTAAAAATTCTTTTGCAATTGTTTCTTCTAAATTATATAAATTTATAATTTTGCACTCTTCCATAAAATCTTCCTTCCCCTATTTTTTATTTTTCTTTTCTAAATTAGCATTATATAAAGCAATTGCTGTTTCTGGACTATCTTCTCCCTCTTTATTTTTTACTGGTGCGAAGTCTTCATCCCTTCTTCCTCTCAAGATTGATATATCATCAAAAAATGCGAATCCATCAAATATAAATGCTTCATATTTATATGCATTAGGCTCTGTGGCTTTTATGAAATTACCATTTTCATCAATATATGATGCTTTTTTATGTGCACTATGATATGGTAAGTTTTTATTGCTAATTAGCTCCAATGCTTCTAATGTATATAAATTACACATTATATGTGATTCTCCAAAAAGAAGTTCTCCATCTTCGTCAGTCTCTGTTGCCATTTCTTTAGGAAGTTCTGTATATTCAATAACTGCCGGCTTATTATTTTTTTTGCAAAATACTCCTACTGGTTCATCTGGGCTTCTTTTTACTACTGATTTAGAACCGAATTTGATTTCCTTGTTCACTGGTTAAACCTACGAGCATTGGATCTACCATATTAAGTAAAACATTGTCAACTGAACCTATAAATATCCACTTAATACCTTTTTTTCTCATATCTTCTAAAATTCCTGTATTTTTCATAGCTCTATAAATAGAACCATTTCCATTTGCAGCATATTTTATTTTCATATTTTCGTCAACCATAAGCTTGCCATTTTCTCTAACTAATGGCAAGTTTTCTTGTTTAAAAAATTTTATATTCTCTTTTGGATATTCAAAATAATTATGTTCTTCAAAAAATTGAGCTGTTTTTTCATTATTTTCAGTACTTGTCATTATGTACCAATTAAGAGTTATTCCATATTTTTCATTTGCTTCTTTTAGTCCATCTACAATAATTTCAAATAAATATTTTGGCTTTGGCTTTACATTTAGCTTGAAAGTTCCTTTTGGTCCATCATGTCCAAGTCTTGTTCCTTGTCCTCCCGCCATAGTTACAACTGCATATTCTCCACTTTTTATTATTCTATTACCTGCATTAATGTATCTTTTTTGTTCTTCCTCATCCATTTTGTATTTATCTAAAAATTTTGTATGTTCAATAATTATACTTTCTATTGCTTTTTCGTTATCCCTACTGCTAATATTATACAATGCATTTAATTGCTCAAAATCTATTTTTCCAATTTCTTCAATAAGATTTTTTCGTTGTTCTTCATTTACCATATCTATATATTTTAATAAATGTTCTTGATTATTTTCTTTTAATATTTTTTTATAATCTTTCATTTTGCGCCTCCTATTTTTAGCATTACAGCTATTCTAGCACATTTGTATATATTATGCAATATAATTTTTTCTGTACTATATTTATCCTTTAGTCATAAGTTAAAAAAACTTTAATATACTTTATTAAAACTTAGGAGGTAAATAATACATGGAGGAGAATTTAAAATTATATCAAGATATAGCATCTAGAACTGATGGAGATATTTATATAGGTGTTGTTGGACCTGTTAGAACTGGTAAGTCAACTTTTATTAAAAATTTTATGGATGTGGCAGTTGTTCCAAAGATTTTAGATGAAAATGAGTTGAAAAGAGCACAGGATGAATTGCCACAATCTTCTTCAGGCAAAACAATTATGACTACTGAGCCCAAATTTATTCCTAGCAAAGCAATATCCATTGACATAGGAAACACTGCAAAAGTAAAAGTCAGACTAATTGACTGCGTTGGATTTATGGTAAACGGTGCTACCGGACACATGGAAGAGGAAAAAGAAAGAATGGTTAAAACACCATGGTTCGATTATGATATTCCTTTTTCAAAGGCAGCCGAAATTGGTACTGAAAGGGTTATTTCAAAACATTCAACTATTGGAATTGTTGTGACAAGTGATGGTAGTTTTACAGATTTGAGTGTGGATGAGTACAACAAAGCGTTGGAAAAGACAATAGTTCATCTTAAAGATATAAATAAACCGTTTATTATTCTTGTAAACTCAACAGATCCAATGTCCGAAGAATGCCAAAAACTAAAAGAAAAGATTAGCAAAAAATATAACGTATCAACTATTGCACTTAACTGTTTAAAGTTAAATGAGCAAAAAATAAATGAAATACTTGAAAATATTTTATTTGAATTCCCAGTATCTGAAATTGTGTTTAATTTACCAAAATGGTTGGAAATAATGGACTTTAACCATCCTTTAATTCAATACATAGTAAATTACTCAAAGGAAATATTGGATAAAATTATAAAAATAAAAGATGTAAAAACTCTTAAACTTCTACCTGATAAAGAATTTGTAAAAAGTGCAAATATGTCAGGAATAGAATTGTCCAACGGAAAAATGACAGTTAATCTTGAAATAGATGAAGGATATTACTACAAAACTTTGTCAGAAATTACAGGTGTCACAATCAACAATCAACTTCAACTTATAAAACTAGTTAAGGAGATGGCAGAAAAGAGAAGAAGTTACGAAAAAGTAAATGATGCAATAAACAATGTAAGGAATACAGGGTATGGCATAGTAACTCCTGAAAAAGAAGATATAGTTCTTGAAAATCCTGAACTTATAAAACAGGGAAATAAGTTTGGTGTAAAAATAAAAGCAACTGCACCGTCAATACATTTTGTAAAGGCAAATATTTTAACGGAAATTTCTCCTATTATTGGTGAGGAATCTCAGGCAAAAGACTTAATAGACTTTATAAATAACAAAGAAGATGAGCAGGATATATGGGAGACCAATATATTTGGAAAATCTATTGGTCAGATTGTAGATGAGGGAATAACAAACAAAATTAATAATTTGACAGAAGATACAAGATCAAGAATGCAGGGAACAATAGAAAAAATTACAAACGATCAAAGTCGTGGTGTAATTTGCATCCTTCTTTGATTTAAAGATTTAAGTGTTAAAACACAGATATCCTGATTATAGGGGGATGCCCTAATGCTATAATTAAAAAACCAGGGGATTTTACAAAAATAAGGCAATGCTTTATTGTAAAATCCTTTTTACTA
>USTA01000039.1 GCA_900557475.1 uncultured Clostridium sp.
CACAAACATTTCAGGAACAAAGCGATAAAACTGACCATTCTAGTAATAATTCAGAATTTGAATATAATGTTAAACATACCTCTAGTAAACATGATACTAGCAACAATAACCAAAATTCTAACTCTAACTCTTTCAAGCTTGATGTCGCTGTTTTAAATGAAGTGAGTAAAATCGCAAAAATGGGAATGGATTCTATTTCTTACTTAGCACCTAAAGTTGCAGATAGACAAATGAAAAAACAGTTAGTTGCAATGTATTCTCAATATGGGAATACTCAAAGTCAAATTAACCAGCATTTTGAAAAATATGGTGAAATTCCAGATTGTACTCCATTAAAAGATAAAATGATGAGTTTTGCTGGTGTTCAGTTTAATACTTTAAAAGACAAAAGTAATTCCCATATTGCTGAAATTATGATTCAAGGAACTTTGATGGGCGTAATTGCATGTCAAAAAATATTAAATTGTGATCTTGATATCGATAAAAGTACTACTGAACTTATAAAAGATTTTAATAAGTTCCAAAGAGAAAATATTGATAAATTAAATGCGTATTTATAGGCATTTATTCTAAATAAGTTTATAATTATTTTCTACAAAAATAAAAAAGAGGCCTTAAAAGTTTTAAATATCTAAAACTTATTAAACCTCTTTTTATTGTTATCTTTTTTATAAATTTCTTCCGCATTGCATACAAAAACTTGCATCTTTACTATTTTCTTTTCCACAGTTTGGGCAAATTTTCATATTATTTTCTTGTGTATTTATTCCCATTGTTATTTCATTATTGTTTGGCGCTGTATATGTATTTACACTTTGATTTTCTGTTGGTTCTACATAAGTATTAATATTTTGATTAATCCCCTGATGACCATTTCCAACATTTCCTGCCACTCCTCTTTCTATTTTCATCTGCTCATAGAATGACAAACTTGCAAAAATTATATATGGTGTTAATATTGCTACTCCTATATTAAAAACAATAGAAGTTAGAATGAATAAACTTGCAAAGCCTATTATAACTGTTGCTAAATATATTAATAAGAACCATCCTATGAAAGAAAGCATTAAACAGAAATATCTTCCTCTATTTCCTTTCATTAGATTTTCACTCATCTCTACAATTTCTTTTGGAGTCATATCTTCATTATCAACAGCAATGTAATATGCAAGCACATAAAGCAGTGATTTTACCATAAGCCAAATACTCATTCCTATATATAGTGCTACAAATAATATTAATAATACCATTACACCTATTGAAAGTCCACTTAATAATGCTATATTTCCTGCTGCTTTTCCTAATTCTTTATTATACTCATATAAATAGTCATCACTATAATAATCATCATAGTCATATTTATAATTATCATAATAATCGTCATATAAAGAAGAATCATATTTATATGATGTATTTGCATCTATACTGTTTAAAAACACTGAACTTGTTACTCCATATGCTGCAAGTACTACTATAAATATTATACTTCCTACTATTGATATAACAATAGGAACTATACATTTTAATAGTATTCTTCCCAGAATTCCCCAGCTACGTCCAAAATTTTTAAATCCAACTTTTAAAAAGTCAAAATAACTAACTTTATCACCATTTCTTAAATGATAGTATGTATATGCTAATCCATAGATAATTGCCGGAAATGCTACTGTTTCTGCTATTGACAATAGTCCAAATGTAAATGCTCCTAATAATCCTATAATAAATGTAATTGCCGCATAAATCAAAGAAACTGATATAGCCATTTTCCAATTTCCATTCAAATGCTCTCTTGCATCTTTTCTAAAATCACTTGCTACCATAAGTGGTCCCCCTTTTTTATTTATGCCTTAATTATAGCAATTTTATTTTTTTCTTGCAATAGTTTTTTATAATTTTATCTTTATGCCTTTTTCTCTGTTCTAAGTTATTATTTTACTCAAATATTTCTCCAGCTTCTACATTATTTCCGTTTAAAAATGACTTAAAATCCATTTTTTTGCTATTTTCTCCTTGAAGTTCAAGAAGTGCTATTGCGCCATCATTTGTTTTAACAAATATTCCTTTTTTCTTATCTGCAAAAAGAATAGTTCCATTTTCTATCTTACTTATTCTTTCTGCATATTCTTTTGTTTCAGGAAACTCCCTTTCTATTTCATTATTTGTAACTAAATCAACTTTCCAAAATTTTATCTTTTTGCCATTTAGCATACTATATGCACCAATTATTGGATTTAGTCCTCTTACTAAATTTTTTATTTCTATTCCTGATTTTGACCAATCAATTTTTGCAATTTCCTTTTGTAACATTGGTGCAACAGAAAAATCTTCTCCTTGCTTCTCCGCCCCAACTATAATTTTTAATTCTTCAAAGCTTAGTTTATCTTTCTCTTTTATATTATCTATTTTCTCCAATGTCTGTACTAACAATTTTGAACCTATATAAGACATCCTTTCCCAAAGTTCTCCTGTTGTTTCATCTTCTCCTATTTTTGTGCTTTCTTTTAAGATCATATCACCTGTATCCATACCTTCATCCATAAACATTGTTGTTATTCCTGTTTCGGCTTCGCCATTTATAACAGCCCACTGAATTGGTGCTGCACCTCTATATTTAGGAAGTAAAGAACCATGTACATTTATAGCTCCATATTTAGGTATTTCTAAAATTTCTTTAGGTAGTATTTTTCCATATGCAACGACTACTAATACATCTGGATTTAACCCCCTTACTTCATTTATAAATTCCTCATTTTTTCGAACCTTTATTGGTTGATAAATTTTAAAACCTTTTTCTAGTGCATATTCTTTTACTGGAGAAGCCAAAAGTTTCATACCTCTTCCTTTTGGTTTATCTGGATTTGTTACTACTGCCAAAATTTCATGTCCACTATTATATAACCCTTCTAAAGACACCTTTGCGAAGTCCGGTGTCCCCATAAAAACTATTCTCATAAAATTTCATTCCTTTCAATCTTTTTTGTTATATAAGACTTTTCAAATTAAGCTATTATTTTATTTTGTTTCCATTTTCATCAATATATTCTAAAGTTCCTTCTTCCATTATATCAACAAAAAGATTTCCATTTAGGTGATCTATCTCATGTGCTAAAGCCTGTGCTAATAGCTCTTTTCCTTTTATTGTTATATTCTTTCCATTTTCATCTTGAGCTTTAACCGTTACTTCCATTGGTCTTATAACTTTAGCAAATTGGTTTGGAAAGCTTAAGCAGCCTTCTTCAACTTCTTGAGTTCCCTTTTGTTTTACTATTTCAGGATTTACTAATTTTAAAGGTTCTTTTCCATCATATAAATCTATTACTACAAGTCTTTTTAATATTCCTACTTGTACTGCTGATAATCCTACTCCATTATATTCATGCATTGTTTCTACCATATCGTCTAATAATTCTCTTATTCTATCATCTATATTTTCTACTATCTTAGATTTCTTTCTTAAAATTTCATCCCCATTTTTTCTTATTTCTCTAGTTGCCATTTTTTATTTCCTTTCTACTTATAACATATTATTTGGGTTTAGCTCTATATTTACCCTTACATCCTTTTTCTTCATTTTATAAAATTCTTTTAAAGAATCTAATAACAATTCTTTTATTCTTGAGTCATATTTGCATTTTATTAAAATTCTTCCTCTATATCTATCTTTTATCTTATCAATTGGTGCTGGAACTGGACTATAAAGTAATAACCCAAACTTTTCATTTATGACCCTTTCTTTTAAATATTTATGCATTCTTTTCTCTGTATCTTCTAGCTCATTAAATTTTGTTGAAGACACATCTATTAATATTATATCGCAAAATGGTGGATATTTCAATTGCTTCCTTAGCATTATTTCTGTATTGTAAAACAAATTATAATCTTGTATTTTTGCATATTCAATAGCATAATTATCTGGGTTATATGTTTGAATTAATGCTCTTCCTTCTGCCTCTCCTCTTCCCGCTCTTCCAATAACTTGAGTTAATGTTTGAAATGTTCTTTCTGTTGCTTTAAAATCACCAAAATTCAAACTGCTGTCCGCTGAAATTACTCCAACAAGAGTTACATCTGGAAAATCATGACCCTTTACTACCATCTGAGTTCCAATAAGAATATCTATTTTTTCTTCTCTAAATTTAGTAAGTATTTCTTCATGTGAATTTTTCTTTGATACAGTGTCTACATCCATTCGTATTGTTGTGGCTTCTGGAAATTTTTCTTTAATTTCTTCTTCTAATTTTTGAGTTCCTGCTCCAAAATATCTTATATTTTCACTATGACACATTGGACATACTTTTACAGCATTTTCTTCATATCCACAATAATGGCATTTTAGTTTGTTTTCTCTTTTATGATATGTCATTGTAATATTGCATCTCTTACACTTTACAGTATATCCACAATCTCTGCACATAATAAATGTTGAAAATCCTCTTCTATTTAAAAATAGTATTGTTTGCTTTTTACACTCTAGATTATTTTTTATTTCTTCTTCTAATTCCCTACTAATCATGGTTTTATTCCCGTTTGCAAGTTCTTCTCTTAAGTCAATTATTTTTGAAACAGGCATTGCTCCTTGATTTGCTCTTTTTGTAAGCTCTAGAAGTCTTATATTTCCTTCTTTTGCATTATAATATGTTGATATATCCGGGGTTGCACTTCCTAATACTAACGGAATATGTTTCGTTTTTGTTATAAATCTTGCTACTTCTTTAGCATTGTATCTTGGTGTCATTTCTGATATATATGACTCATCATGTTCTTCATCAATTATAACTATTCCCAAATCTTTTACTGGTGCAAAAATAGCGGACCTTGCCCCTATTACTATTTTTGCTCTTCCTTCCTTAATTTTGTTCCACTGGTCGAACCTTTCTCCCACAGATAATTTACTATGAAGTACTGCTATTTTATCTTCTCCAAACCTGCTAATAAATCTATCAACAGTTTGCGGTGTAAGTGAAATTTCTGGAACAAGCATAATACTTGATTTGTTTTTGTTTAGTTCTCTTTCTATTAGCCTTAAATAAACTTCTGTTTTTCCTGAACCAGTTACCCCAAATAACAAATATTCTCCTTCTTCTTTTATATTTTCTACTGCATATCTTTGCTCTTCAGTTAGATTAAACTCTTTTTCTTTTTTAAGTATTTTGTGCAAAAATGGATTTCTTTCTACCTTAGTTTCTTCATATTCTAAATACCCATTTTTAATTAGTGTACTTACTATTGCTTTAGTTCCATCTGTAAATAATTCTATATCTTCAATTGAAGACACTCCGTTATTTATAACAAATTCTAATATTGCTATCTGCCTATCTGATTTTATCTTTTTTTCTTCAATTGCTTTTTCTATTTCTTCTTTTTCTTTTGCTATATTTATTAAATTGATTGTTTTTTCTTTTACTCTATCTTTAGTATTTTTAGTTTTAGTACCTGGTGGAAGCATTAATTTTAGGCAATCAGATATATTGCAAAAGTATCTATCTGACATATATTTAGCCAAATTTATTTTTTCTTTTTCTATTTTTTCTGCTTGAAGCTTTAATATTTCTTTTACTTTAAATTCAGATTTTTCTTTTAATCCTACAACAATTCCTTCTTCAGGATTTTTGCTTTTTCCAAATGGTATAAAAACTCTGCTTCCAATCTCTACTTTTAAATTTTTTGGAACTTCATAATCAAATGTTTTATTTAGGCTCTTTACTGTACTATTTATTATAACTTCTGCTATCATATAAATACTGTTTTTATTCTCCTTTATAACTTATTTTGCAACTTATATGCCTTAACAACATTATTCATTAACATCGCTATTGTCATGGGGCCAACTCCACCAGGAACTGGTGTTATAAAACTTGCTTTTTCTTTTATATTCTCAAAATCCACATCTCCGCAAAGTTTTCCGTTTTCATCCCTATTCATTCCTACATCAATTATTACCGCACCTTCTTTAACCATATCACTAGTTACTATATTTCTCTTTCCTGTTGCTGCAATAATAATATCTGCATTTTTTACTTCTTCTTTTAAATTTTTAGTTTTTGAATGGCAAATAGTTACTGTTGCATTTTTAGCAAGCATGCAAGCTGCCATCGGTTTTCCAACAATATTGCTTCTACCTATTATAACTACTTTCTTTCCTTCTATTTTTATATTATACTCTTCTAGCATCTTCATAATGCCAAGTGGTGTACATGGAATAAAAATATCTTCTCCTATTGTTAGTTTTCCAACATTATATGGATTAAATCCATCAACATCTTTTTCTTTAGAAATTCTTTCAAAAGCTTCTTCTATTCTTAAATGTTTTGGTATAGGACTTTGAAGCAAAATTCCAGTTACATTTTTATCATTATTTAATTTTTCTATTACCTCTAAAAGTTCTTTCATACTTATATTTTCTTCTAATAAATATTCTTTGAATATTATACCTACATCTTCACAAGCTTTACTTTTATTTCTTACATATACTTTTGATGCATCATTATTTCCAACCATTATTACTGCTAAATAAGGCTTTATTTTGAAAGTATCTACTTCTTTTTTTAATTCTCCTCTTATTTTTTTAGCTAAAATCTTTCCATCAATTATTTGTCCCATATCATTCTCCTTTTCGATTTTCATTTTATCATAAAAAATTATTTTTTTAAATACCAATAAAAATAATTTATTTCTTTTATTTTTTTGTTGAAATTTGTAAAAAAATATATTATAATGCTTTTAGTATTAAATTTTATTTTTTGTATAAAATAATAAAAAGGAGTTATAGATATGAAAAAAGTATTAAAATTTTGTAGTATTCTTTTTGTTTTGCTTTTATTAACATATACTATTTCTTTTGGTGCTTCTACTGTAAATAAAGCTGATGCAACTATGAAATTAGTAGAAAATAATGTTTGCAATATAACATTTGGAAAATATGGCGAATTTGAAAAGAAAATGATAGAATGTAATACTACTGATAAATATG
>USTA01000040.1 GCA_900557475.1 uncultured Clostridium sp.
TCATATCCTTCTTTCTTTGCTTTACTTGCAAAATATGTATATTTGTTTCTTGCTTGTGATTCACCAGCAAAAGCTTCCATTAAATTTTTCTCTGTTTTTGAACCTTTTAATTCCATTTTATACCTCCATTTGTTTTTAATTTTGCCATTTCTGACATACTTAATATATCACATCAGCCATATTTTTGCAATAGAATTTTTTCTATTTTTTATATGTTATTATATTTTTTCTTTTATTAATTTTGCAACAAAAAATCCCTCTTGCTCCTTGTTTGGCAATATTTTTAAACATTTCTTTAAAGATTTAATTGTTCCTTTAATTTTTATATCTACATCTGTAAGTATTAATCCTAAATATTTAGTAGCCCACTTTATCATCTCCTCATTTTCATCACTATTTAATGTACATGTAGAATATACTAATGTTCCTCCTTGTTTTAAGGCTTGAGTCGCACTTTTTAATAATTCTTTTTGAAGACTTACTAGTTCTTTTACCTGCACTTCCGACCAATTTTTATATGTATTTTTGTCAGTAAGTAAAAATCTTCCTTCTCCGCTACAAGGTGCATCCAATAATACTTTATCAAAGTATTCTGGAAATTTGTCACCAATACTTCTTCCATCACAATTTGATACTGTTACGATTTTTGCTCCTTGCATTTCTACATTGTATTTCAGTCTTTCACATCGTATTTTATTTATTTCGTTAGCAAAAATATATCCCTCGTTTTCCATGAGGCTTGCCATCTGCGTAGTTTTGCTTCCTGGTGCAGCTGTTAAGTCTAAAATTCTTTCGCCTTTCATGGGATTTAAAACAATTGGTGGAATCATGCTAGATAATGATTGCAAATAAATTTTTCCCATTTTATAAATATCTAGTTTTTCTAACTCATTTTCCCTAGCATTTTCTATAATTAAAGCATCTTTTATTTCTTCTACTTTTCTGCATTTTATATCATTATTATGGAGTATTTCTTCTATTTCCTCAATATTTGATTTTATAGTGTTTACCCTAATAGTCGTAAGTCTATCTTTAAGCATTCCTTCTAATATTCTATTTGCTATATTTTCGCTATAATTTTCATATAGTTTTTGTATGAATTCTAATGGCAATTTATTTTTTGCTTGTACAATATTTATCACGTTTTTCTCCTTACTTTATTTCTATATAACTATATTTTATCTAAATTAATTAATTTGGGCAATAGTTTTGTTACTATTTACTCAAATTAATTAATTGATGTACTAGCCAAGTGCTACATCTAAAATCATCATTATAGAAAATCCTATTGCTACTCCTATTATTGCAAAATCTGCATATTTTCCATCTTGGGCTTCTGGTATTAGTTCTTTTACGACAACATAAATCATTGCTCCTGCCGCAAAAGATAATAAATATGGTAAAATTGGAACTACTAATCCTGTAAGTAATATTGTTATTATAGCACTAATTGGTTCTACAATTCCTGAAAGTACACCATATACAAAAGATTTTGCCTTAGACATTCCATTTCCCTTTAGTGGCATTGATATTATTGCTCCTTCTGGGAAATTTTGTATACCAATTCCTATTGCTAATGCTATTGCTCCAGCCATTGTTATACCTGCATTTCCAAGTAGCGCTCCTGCAAACGTCACTCCTACTGCCATGCCTTCTGGAATATTATGAATTGTAACTGCTAAAACTAACATTGTTGTTTTCTTTATTTTTTCTCCAACCGTTCCTTGTTTTGACATTTTAAAATTTAATTTTGGCATTATCTTATCACAAGCAAGTAAAGATAATATTCCTATTAATAAACCTACTGTTGCTGGTATCCAGGCAACTTTTCCTTGTTCCTCTGCCATATTTATGGAAGGCATTAGTAAAGACCATATGGATGCTGCAATCATAACTCCAGATGCAAAACCTAAAAGGACTTTCTCTACCTTTTGGTTTATTTCTTTTTTCATAAAAAAGACCATTCCAGCTCCTAATGTTGTTCCTAAAAAGGGAATTAGTAATCCTATTACTAGTTCCATAAGACCTCCTTTAACAAATAATATTGTATTGCCATTTCTATGCAATATTATATATTATTCTTCTATGCAATATATTGTTAACATAAATTCAATAATTATTTGCCATTTTAATAAAGTCTTTAATTTTTTGGTACCATTGTAATTCTATCACAATATACAGCAAGTTGTATTCCCTTTATCATGTGTTATTTTTTACCATATATTTGTTTTTTGCAAGTTTTTTAAAATTACATTGCAAATCATATCTTTTCGTTTTTATTTCTATTTCTATTTCTATTCTTGATTAAAAGCTTACTTATAATCATGTAAAATATGCAGATGCCAGCAATTAATGCTGGCATCTGACTTTTGTCATAAAACCTTACCTTTACTTTTTAAATATGCTTACGCATATTTTGTTTTTGTTTTCTCTCCATCGTGAAATGTAAACAAGAAATTTTCCGTCCTGAAAGAGAAATTCTGACCTCGGGTCACCCGCTTCATTAAATCTCCAAGTTCCATCATTTTCTCTAACCATATGTTCGTCAATGCTATATGGCGTTATTATGTCTTCGCACCATATGCTACTCCCCGCCTTCATAGACTCAGGAATCATCTCCGCTAGCTTTGTAGCGACCTCGATTCCTAAATTTCCATAAGAGAATCTTAGAATCTTCGCCATATGAGTGCATCTTCCATAATAAGCACTCCGGCTCTTCGAATAGGAAATATAATTTACTCTTTGCCCTAAAATCGAAAGAGCAGCATTATAATTTTGCCTTCTAACTAGTTCTTCCTCTTCTAAAGCTCGCATCTCGTCTGTTATAAAGTATCTGTCCATATTTTCCTCCTGTTTCATGACATTTTTCTACGAGTTACATTTATTATTATAGCAGATTTTTTAATTTTTTTCAATAACTGCATTTCTTATTAAGTCAGATAAAGAAATATTATTCATGTCTGAATATGCTTTTATTAATTCTGTATCTTTATCACTTAATCTTACTGAAATAGTCATAATATCACTCCTCTTTGTTAGATTTGTACTACATTGTATTACATCTGTCAATATTATTATACTATTATTTGTAAAATTTGTGATATTATTCAAAATAACAACACGCTATAATGTGTTTTGTTTTTATTATTCTTGCACGCTTGAAAAAACTACCCCATTTAATGTGTCCTTTTTCTGCTCTTCAAATTTTTCATCATCTACGTCTTTTAATATTGCATAGTTACTAAAAAGACCTGTACTTTAGAATCCTCTAATGTTACAGATCTTTACTTATTTGGTGCAGGTGGTGGGGGTCGAACCCACACGAATGTTACTTCGCAGGATTTTGAGTCCTGTGCGTCTGCCAATTCCGCCACACCTGCATTATTAATTCTTTTTTATAATATCATATTATTTTTAAATTGTCTACCCATTTTCTTGATTTTTTTACTGTTTTATGGTATAATAATATTGTGGGTTTAAAACCAAATATTATTCAGAAAGGATAATTTTTATGAATAATTCTGAAATTAAAACTGAAAAATTAATAAATAACATAAAAACTTCTATGGAAATGGAAAATCAATTTCTATCTGAACAAGATATAAATGTTCTATCTAATTTTGCAAATAATAAAATATCTTATGAAGAAGCATCTTTAGTATTTAAGAAGATGTCATTTTAAGTAAATATATTTACACAAAGGAAGGAATTATTATTTTAATGTACGAAGCAAGAAATTCAATATATTGTTACCCAAATACTAATATTTTAAAAAATAGATTAAATATTCAAGACCCAATAGTTCTTAATGATTATGAAAAGCGAATAGTTTCTCTAAAACTTATTGCTCTTCATAAAAAAGGAATTACTGGGTCTTTTGATATTTCTCATTTTGTAAGTATTCACAAATTTCTTTTTGAGGATATTTATCCTTTTGCTGGACAATTCAGAAGTGAAAATATAGCTAAAGATAATTTTAGTTTTGCTGAGTTTCAGTATATTCCTTCTGAGCTAGATAGGCTTTTTACTCAATTAAAAGCTTCTAACTTTCTTAAAGATTTTGATAAAGAAAAGCTTAGTAACGCTTTAGCATACTATTGGGCTGAGCTTAATGTTCTTCATCCTTTTAGAGAAGGAAATGGACGTACTACTAGAGAATTCTTAAGACAACTTTCATTGAAAAATGGATATGAATTTGATATTCATAATGTTAGTTCAAAAGATTTGTTAAATGCTAGTATTAGATCTATTATTGATGAAACTGAATTAGCTTGTCTTATATACAAATCTTTAGAACCATTATCATAGAATTATTTGGAGGATAAAATTATGTCAGATTTAATAAGTATAATTGTAAATATTTATAATAATGAAAAAACTTTGAAAAATTGTATAATTTCTTTAATTTCACAAACTTATAGAGATTTAGAAATTATTTTAATAGATGACGGCTCAACAGATTTATCTGGTAAGCTTTGTGATGACTTAGTATTAACTAGTTCTAAAATGAAAGTTGTTCATACTCTTCACTCTGGAATTTCTAAAGCAAGAAACCTTGGTCTTAGTATGGCATCTGGTAAATACATTACTTTTGTTAATGGGTCTGATACTATAAAAAATGATATGATTTATAATTTATATACAATGATATCTAACTACCCAGTTGACATATCAATGTGTTATACAGAGGCAATTGCTTCTAAGCCATTAGATAAAGAAACTATTATTACTTTAAATAAAGAAGATGCACTTAGACAATTATTACTAGAAAAAACTATAAAAAATACTGTTTGTGGTAAACTTTTTAAAAAAGAATTATTTAAATCTATTAAATTTGCTCCAGACAGTCCAGAAACTTTGTTCAATTTGTTTGAATTAAGTGATAAAATTGCTTGTAGTAATTTACCTTACTATTTTAATAATGAACTTGATAATTTTGCAAGACAGGATATTATAAACAATGATATTAGAATTATGAACCTCTATCCTAAACTAGCAATATATTGCAAGTATAATATATTAAAAAATATTCAGGATGAATTTTATTATTCTATATGTAATAATGTTACACTTATAAATTTCGATAATTTGTACAAAATGTTTACTCAAATCGTTAAAAATAATGAGGAAAAGTTATCACCATTTCTTTCTAACACAAGAAAAGCCCATATGTATCTTGCCTTAGATAATTTTAATATTTATAAACGTATTTGCCCTGTTCTTCCTGAAATTTTAGATGATTAATAATTTCATGCATGCTAAACCAAAACAATTTAGCATGCTTATTTTATCTTTTTTTATAATAAATAATATATTCTGAATTACTGCATTCCATAATTATGTCATATTGTTTAATAACATTTTCTATTATCTCTTCTGTCTCGTTTTCTGGCATTCCTAAATCTTCTGAATTTATAAGTTCATCAATTATATTTTCTGCTTCTTTATCTAAGTTTGTTTTCTCTAAGCTTTTTTTCCTCATATTCTTTTTGCTTTCTTCTTCTTTTTTCTTGTTTGTTATTTTCTTCTTGCTATTTTTATATTCTTCATTCAATACATATCCCTCGAATTCTTTGGAACTTACCTTTATTTTATCTCCAACATATCCATTTAATATTTCTTCAAACAATACCTCTTTGCTATCAATATCCATATGTTTTACAGTTATGTTTGCTTTTTTCTTATAATAATAACATACCTTATTTTCAGTTGTTCCTATATTTCCATCTTCTCTGCCTTCACATCTAACAAAATCATAGCCAGGAATTTCCTTTTTAGTAAATGAATATTCTGTTCCTACTATGTCTTGAATTCTCTCACTTTTAATTATCTCATCTCCTGTATTTAAATCTATATAATGTGCAGTTGCTCTTCCTAATAAATCATAATATATCTGTATATTATTTATTCCGGATTTCATTTTTCCATTAATTATTATCCCATCGTTTTTATATCCTTCTATATCGTCTGGCTTTATATTATATTCTTTTCCTTCATGTCCTATAATCTCCTTTGCATTTTTTATTTTCTTCCCAGTATTTCTATCCAAATATTCTATATTAATTTTTGCATTTTTTGCGTATTCATATTTAAAATTTATTCTTTCCTTCTTTAGTTTTCCTTGTTCTTCGCCATTTGTTTCTATAAGTTTATATCCATCTATTTCTTTTTTATATTGACTAAGATTGTATTCTTCATTTGCATTTCCTATAATCATTTCTTCTGGTGAAATCTCATTATTTGAATTAATATCTATATATTGCATTCTAATTCCTTTAGATGGTAAATTTATTTTGAAAGTAAGTGTATCTGAATAATTATCCATATTGTCAATTGTTCTTATATGTAAATAATAATCTTGATTCCAATTTATTCCTTGATATAAAATAGGTTCATTATCTTCTTTATTTATATTGTAACCTGCTTCTGTATTTTTATAATTATCTATAACATAACTATAACCTTTTACTCCTGACTCACTATATATTGATTTTTCTTCGCTTTTTTCATCTGTTTCTATATAATATTTGTATCTACTGCCATTGTCTTTTGCTTTATCAAAAGTAATTACAATATAGTTTTCTACTATATTTGGTTTTATGTTGGTTATGTTGTTTGGGCTTTCCTTGTCTTCTGTATTTAAAGTAAATGTTCTTTTTGAATTTAGTACATAATTACTTTCTTCTTTTTGAGTAACTTCTTTAAATTCATTATCTTTTTCCTCTTTTTGATATACTTTTACATTAGTATCTTTACCTCCTTTTATTTCTACTTTTGAGCTTCCTAAATTTTCGTCGCTAAATCCTTTTACCTCAATTTTAGAAGTTTTTTTCTTTTCTATAATGAAAAAGATAGAGATAACCTTGTATCTCCTTCTGAATACAAAGTATTCTTGG
>USTA01000041.1 GCA_900557475.1 uncultured Clostridium sp.
ACCGTTTTGTAAATTATAATAATATATTTTATTAGTTTTACCTTCTGAAGTAATTGCATCGTGAATATCGTCTCCAAATATGTGTATATGCTTAGTTTCTTTATCCCAAACTCTAAATTTTATATCTCTCATCTTCTACTTTCCTTTTTCACAATATTTACACATCTTTATTCTCCTTTTTCTAATAATTCTCTCAAAGTATTAATTTTTATAATTATTTCTTCTACTGTATATTCTTGTAGTATTCCTTTATTTATTGCTTCGAACATTTTTTCTAATGCTTCTATTTCATTTTTTACTTTTTGCTTTGGTATGCTGTTCTCTAACTTCTTTTTCAAAAGATTAATTTTCTCTTGAATTATATATTGTTGCTGATTTTCAACTTTTATTTGTGTCGCAGTCTTTAAATGTTCGTCAATACCATTTATTAAAATGTAAGTATTTATATCTCTAAGTCTATTTTCTAATTCTTTTATTCTCTTAGATAGTTCTAAATTATTATTCCAACATTCTTTTAACTGTTTTTTGTCTTGCTCTCGCTCTGATAATAAATTGTTTATTGCTTGTAGTGATTTTTCTATGTCTATTGTTCTATCTATGTTAGGAATCCACCCGTGATTTTTGTAAAATATAAGAATCTCTTGCAATTTTCTAATTTCATACATATCATCTTCTATATTACTCATTTTATCCACCTCAATTCTTTACATTTTTGATTTATTGCTTGTAGGTCTTGCATAGCATCATACTAATATCTTCTATTTTTCCATTAAAATCTAATTTCACTTATTTTTCCTCACTTTTTTTTGTAATTTACAATATTACAAATTATTTATCTTCTACTTTCTTTACTTCTTCCAAAACTCTTTTATATAAATTTAAAACACCTACTTCTGTATAAAAATACGCATCTTCTCTGGCTTTTACAATTATCTCAGTCAATCTTAGAGCTATTTCTTTATTACTCATCATCAAACCACCTCTTTTTCTCCTCATATCTCTTAACTAAATTGTATATAATTGCTAAAATGAAACAGTAAAGTAGAAAAGTCCCGTACTAAGAATAAAAATATCCTTGTTAATATCTGCATAATTTCTATCATATACCTCTCCTCCTTATATTTCTATTATTTTTAAATCAAACTTGTCCTCAAATACTTTCTTTTTTGCAATGTACTCTTTTGTTTTAAACCCTTTTGTATCAATAATTTCTGCTGTACCATCATTATGAAATACTATAAAATCTGCTTTATACTTTAATCCCGGTGCTAGTATAAATACAGGCTGCAAACAAAAGCCTTTGATGTCTCCGCATTGCATTCTGATTTTTAATTCCTGATAATATTCCGCTTCTTTTTTGCTATCAAACGTGTGTCCATCTACAGATGTCTTTACAGCACCATATTTATTTCTCTTATTTCCTTTTTTCTGATATTCTCTATATTGTTCAATATTCCAATGCTCTTGCATTTTCTACTCCTTATATATTTATGATTTCACTTCCATTATTCATCTGTTCAACAATTTGTTTCGCTATTGTCTCCGCTCTTTCATAAGCTTTTGTACCGGGTTTATTCATATCTTCAAGTTCTTTTTCAAATTTATCTTTGAATGAAACTGGCTCTTTTTTAAACATCATTTTTGCTGTTTCTTTGTATTGTTCGGGAATATTAAATTCTATATTTGCATAAGTATTGTCATATTCATCATCATAATTTTTTATATATAATGGATGTTTACTTATTTTGTCCCATATTTCTTTATAATCTTCTCTGTTACCTCCACCTAGTCTTGTAAATACTTTTATTAAAGTTCCACCTTTTATAAGTTCTATATCTCTAAATCTACTGAAATATTCTTTATTCACACTCAACATTCCTAGTAATACAGATGCATCTTCATTTGTTCCAAATAATTGGTTATATAAACTCATATTTTCCTCCTATTCTTCTGGCATTTCAAACTTAAAAGGTGTCATTGAAAATTCTTGATATTGCTTTGACATTTCTTCTTGTGCATCATTATTTGTACATTGAAATAATTTGAATGATTGATATGCCGACACTATCATTTTTAGTACTTCTTTTGCTCTTTTTTCTGTCTTATATTGACCTAAAATTGTATTATCTCCATTATCAAAATAAACATATATTCCATACCCTTCAATATCTTCCACACTTATTCTCATTGTTTCCTTTATAACAGAATCAAAGATATCTAATCCCATATTTTTAATTAATTCTTTTTGTCTTTCATTATCGACATACATTATTTCTCTTATATTATTAAAATTTATAATTTTCTTTCTATCTTGACTTACTATTATCAT
The DNA here is from genome assembly GCA_900557475.1 of uncultured Clostridium sp. Lineage (GTDB taxonomy): Bacteria > Bacillota > Clostridia > TANB77 > CAG-508 > CAG-793. Next base: position 2,330 of record USTA01000041.1, read on the forward strand.
TTTTTGCTCCCTTCACTTTTCTGGCATTTCAAAGGTTGTTATTGGGTTATTAGAGTAGTTTTCAAGTAATTCTTTTAATACTTGATTTGCTCGTTCTTCAGTTTCGTATTTGCCAATGACTCTGTAATAATCAAGTTCTCTAATTCCCCATCCAACTACTTGCCATCTTAACTTTTTATCTAAATAACTTAAATTTTCTACTCTTAAGCTTAAACATTCTGTTGTTTGTGTTTTATCTTGACTTAATATTAACATTAGTTCTACTCCTGTTTTAATTTCGTGTTTGTTTTGTCTTTTACATACTGATGTGCAAACCTGTTCTTGTTTTATATAAATTGCAATATTCAAATAAGCCAACTTGTTCGTTATTCAATAAACATTTAGGCAAACTATTGTTCATAATGCACCATTCACAATTTTCACAAATCTTAAGCTTTTTTGTCATTAAATTTTTTTCCTCAACTTGCAATTTCTCTATCCTCCATCATCTAAATTTTTATATATTGTGTCTGTATCAAACTGATTGCCTATATTTAAGTCCAGTAAAACTGATAATAAGCATTTCTTAAAATATTCTTTAGGTTTCTTAATGTCTTCTTTACTATTTGCTATTGCAAAATTTTTTAAAGCTTTATCTATATGTTTAATACTTATATTGCGTATTTTTGACCTAGTATTATCGTCTAAATATAATTCTTTTAAGACATTTGTAAGTTCCTCTTGTAATCCTAGATCATATAAATCAATCTGGCAGCTTTGTAAAATATCATTAAATTCTGCTTGTCCTATCTTATCTATCCTATCCATCTCATCAGTATCATTATTTTTTTTATCTTCTTTCTTTTTTGGTAAGGAAGATGATAGATAGATAGATAGATTTTTATTTAATTTAATTTTATTTAATTTAATTTTATTTAATTTGCATAATTTTGCATTGCATGTGTATCTATTTTTATATGCATTTGCATTGCTTTTGCAGTATCCCTTTATGCATTTGCATTGCTTTTGCTCTGCATTATTGTTTTTTGCATCTACATTTGCATTATTCGTTTTATTTTTGTTCCATCTTGCATTAGCAGCTGATGTTCTTTTCTCTTTTATTGTTTCATACTTTTCCATTCGCCTTAATAACGATTCAGACCAAAAGTTTTGTCCGTCTGAATTAAATAACCCATTTCCACTTTCGCCTTTATATTCATTTATACAATCGTTTATAAATTGTTCTACATCTATTGTTGTTCCCGTCTGCATTTTTATAGCTCTAAATGTATTTTTAGAGAGAGGCAATTTATAATTGGATTCATTTCTTAACATTTCAATAATAGCCCAATATAACCCGATAACTTTCAAATCCATAATCACATCTCATATTTAATATTTGGGGATCTGAAAGTGCATTCGAATCGTGACTGAAATAATAAGTATCTTTATTTCCCATTATAATTACCTCTCTCTCTTTTAATTTTATCTATTGTTAATTGTTGTTTGTTATAAATATTATTTAAAAATTGTTTTTCGCATACTGCTCCGCATTCCTTTTTGAATACTTTTCCATGTTTTTAGCTCTTTACCACACATTCTACAATGAAATTCTTGTCCTTTTATATCTTCATCTTTACATTTTTTCAGAGCTTCTATTCCTAGTGTAATAGCTTTAATATCTTTTAAGAATATTTCATCAAGTTCATTATTGTGTAAAAAACTTAGTCTATCTCTTTTTAAATCTTCGAGTTGTTCTATCGCTTTTAATCTATTCATTTTTTTACCTCTAAAATGGATATTTTTTTAATTCTATAGTACGGTTGTTATCTGCAATAATTGTTTCTATTTTAGTCATTTCAAATACTTTTTCTACCATTGTCTCTGCATTAGAGTTTGTATCTGATAAATGACAAAGTATAATCTTCTTAACATGTTTTAAATCATTTGATTTTAAAAATTCTAACAAGTTTTCTAAACTCATGTGACTTTCTAAAAGTCTTGAATATCTAGTTTTATTTATAATTTGAGTTCTCATATTTTCTTTTGCTATTTCTTTAATATAATTACATTCAATCATTATGTAGTTTAAATCTTTAAATTTGTATTTAATATAATATGTATCAGTAGCATACAATAATTTTTCTCCAGTAATTTTATGCTGTATTAAAAATGCTAGTGGCTCTGCAGCATCGTGCTGTGTATCAAAAGGTAAAATTATAAAGTTACCTATTGAAAACTGGTTTAATGACTTTATTACCTTAAGCCTATGGCCTTGTAATCCTATTGCATTAAAGGTTCCTTCCGATGCATAAATATCTATTCCTTTTTCAGCAAAATTCTTAGCATACTTTATATGGTCCATGTGTTCATGAGTAATTAGAACTCCTTGTACACCGCCTCAAATCAAAGTTTAATTCTTGTTGTACTATCTTAAAGTTTATACCTGCATCTAATATTAATTTTTCATTTTCATTTGCTTTGATTAGGTAGCAGTTTCCTTTAGAGCTACTACCTAATACTTGTAATTTCATTAAAATGCTGGCCCTTCATTTTTATTATTTTCATGAGCGTTAATCAATTCTGTTGTATCTTCTAAACTATTTACTGAGGCAGGTATTTGCTCAGTAGAATCTGTTATATCAATTAATTCTTTATTTGCATTTTCTTCTATTTCTTGTTCAACTTTATCTTCTTGAGTTTCAATGTAATAAGAATCGTTTTGATCTATTACATATACATAGCTTTGATTTACTTTCTTAGGATCTACTGTTACTTTCTTACAAGTTGCTCTTACCATTGTCTTGTATAACATTTCATCAGTCCAGCCTTCTACTGGTTCTTTTCCTACCTTTTGACCGTTTTCCCACTTGTCTTTTTCTCCACCCCAAAATTCTGCAGATGCCGTGGATGGTTTCCTCTTTAATAGTTCATCTACTGTCATTACAACTAATTTATTATGTATTTCATTCTCATATTTTATAAATCCAAATCCGCCTATTACGTTTCCCCTGTTAAATGGATTTGTAATTTTAAATTCGTAACCTTCAATATTATTTTTATATACTGCTTGAAATATGTCATTTTCTCTTACTAACTCTACTTTTATATCTGCAATTTTGTATAATGAAAATTGTGTGGCAATATATTTAAGACCTTCATATCCTGCCATCAAATTTAAGTCATATTTGCCTGTTTTTGAGTTTTTATATGGTACGACATGAAGATGATTATGTATTGACATATCTAGTCCTAATTTTGCATTTTGAACAACATCCGTTGCCAGTTTATTCATGTTTACATTGTTCCAAGTTACAGTTGGTTCGTTTTTCTTTTTTGTACTTAACTGTCTACTTGCTTCAGCATTTCTTAATGCATTATCTATTCCAATAAAATAATTCCTTATTAATTGTCTTTGATATTCATTTAGGTTTAATTCTCCTATATTCCCTTCAAATTCTTTCATTACCATTCCAGTAAAACGTTCACTTGCTGTTAACTCTTTTTTATTTTCTTGTTTTTGCAATTGATTTTCCATTAAACTACATTTCTCCCTTCACTATAAATTTAATACATGTTCTACTTTTTCCTTCTATTTCTGCTTCTGAAAAAGCAGGTATGCAAACTAAATTAATCCCTGATGGTGCTATAAAACCTCTTGCTATTGCTACCGCCTTAACTGCTTGATTCACTGCTCCTGCACCTATTGTTTGTACTTCTACTTGTCCTTTTTCTTTAATAACTCCTGCAATAGCTCCTGCTACTGAGTTTGCATTTGAACTATTTGATACTTTTAAAATTTGACTATTCATCGAATTTGCCTCCTATAATATTTTTTAATACACTTTCAAGTTTTTCCCTAGAATTAACTTTAATTTCATGCATTCGAATATTATTATTTCCCCTTATTTTTCTTAAAGCTGTTGCTACTGCTTGCTCTAATTTATCTTTAGAAATTATTCCGTTATATAATATGTTTATTATTAAGTTATATATACCTGTTGCGATTGCCTCTTCACAATTTCCAGTAATTTTCAAATTTGTATCTTCTTCATTTTCTAATTTTTGAACACATATTGAATATACATATTTTTTATTATCTTTTTCCAATTCCTTTACCTCTCTTTTTATATTTTTTCTCATTTCTTTTTAAAATTTTTATATATTCATCTGTTCCATATTTTTGTTCTTGAAAGTAGTGCCAAATATCTGCTACATTTCTTCTATATTTTTTTGCAACTCCTTTATTGTGGTCTTTTGTTTGTTCTTTTATCATATTTCTATTTAAAGTTCTTTCAAATGACATTTCTAATCCTCCTATTTTATATTTACTCTATTAAATCATCAAAGCTTTTTCCATATCCAACATTTTTTATTCTTTCATCAATATCAATTTGATTTATTATTCCTTTTTCATAGTAATCTAATACTTTTATAACTTTTGAAATATCTCTATTACAACAATCATTCCAAAGCATATATAACTTGTCTTCGTAAAGTTCCATTTTATCTAATGTAATCAAATATATAGCCGTTCTATCTTG
>USTA01000042.1 GCA_900557475.1 uncultured Clostridium sp.
CAAACTTGTAATAAACTGTGGATAACTATTTCCAAAAACTATTGATAAAGTGGATAAAATAGGTATATAATAAACAAATAATAAAAATACATAAATAAGCAAAGAAGGAGAAAAAATGGGAAAATATTATTTTACATCTGAAAGTGTTACAGAGGGGCATCCAGATAAACTATGTGATTTAATTTCAGATGCTGTACTAGACGAATGTTTAAAACAAGATAAAAATTCAAGGGTAGCATGTGAAGTTATGGCAAGCAAAAATGAAATATATGTTAGTGGAGAAATTACTACAAAAGCGAATATAAATATAGAAGAAATCGTAAGAAAAGAAATAAAAAATGTCGGATATGGAGACAAAGAAATAGATATAGACCCAGATAGCTGTAATATTGTAGTTAATATTTCCAAACAATCACCAGATATAGCATTAGGAGTAGACACAGAAGGAGCTGGAGATCAAGGAATTATGTTTGGATATGCATGTAATGAAACAGAAGAATATATGCCAATAACAATTTATTTAGCACATGCATTAGCAAAAAGACTTACAGAAGTAAGAAAAAATAATATTATAAAAGGTCTAAGACCAGATGGAAAAACTCAAGTTACAGTAGAATTTAAAAATGATATTCCGGTAAGAGTTGACGCAGTTGTAATTTCTACTCAACATGAAAAAGATAAAGACTTAGAAGTATTAAAAAAAGAAGTGCAACAAGAAGTCATAAATAAAGTTATTCCAAAAGAATTATTAGATAAAAATACAAAATATTTTATAAATCCTACCGGAAGATTTATTATAGGAGGACCTTTAGGAGATGTAGGGCTTACAGGAAGAAAAATAATAGTAGACACATATGGTGGTTGTGCTAGACATGGAGGAGGGGCTTTTTCTGGAAAAGATGCAAGTAAAGTAGATAGAAGTGCTTCATATATGTGTAGATTTTTAGCTAAAAATATTGTAGCAAATGGTTATGCTACAAAATGTGAGATTCAGCTTTCATATGCAATTGGAGTAAAAAAGCCAGTATCAATATTTATAAATACATTTGGAACAGGTACAATTTCAAATGAAGAAATACTAAAGAAGATAGAAGTTTTTGATTTGACTCCAAGTGGGATAATAAAGATGCTTAAACTAAAAGAGCCAATATATAAAAAGGCAGTAAACTATGGTCACTTTGGAAAGAAAGGTATGCCATGGGAAGAGATAATAAAAATGTAAGGAGGAAAAAATTGATAGCTTTAGTTACAGGAGCTTCTTCAGGAATAGGAAGGGATATTGCGAGAGAACTTGCTAAAAGAAGCTACAATTTAATAGTTGTAGCTAGAAATGAAGATGCATTAAAAGATGTAAAAAGTAATTTGGAAAAAGAATACAACATAAATGTAGATATAAGAGTAGTAGATTTAATAGATAGAGAAGGATGTAAAAAGCTACATGAAGATATACAAAAAAAGTATGGAATAATAGATGTATTAGTAAATAATGCTGGATTTGGAGATTGTGGAAATTTTTATGAAACTAATTTAGAAAAAGACTTAGGCATTATAGACACGAATATATCAGCACTTCATATTCTTACAAAGTTATTTCTAAAAGATATGGTTAAAGAAAATAAAGGATATATAATGAATGTGGCATCAATAGCAGGATTTATGCCAGGTCCACTTATGGCAACATATTATGCTACAAAGTCATATGTAGTAAGGCTTACACAAAGCATAGACAGAGAATTAAAAATGAAAAAAAGTAATGTTAAAGTTAGTGTTCTTTGTCCAGGGCCTGTAAAAACTAATTTTCAAAGAGTAGCAGATGTAAAATTTAACATAACTGAAACCAAAAGTGAAGATGTTGCAAGAATAGCAGTTAAAAAAATGTTTAAGGGAAAGAAAGTAATATTTACGCAATTTCATATAGCATTTACAAAATTTTTAGCAAAAATTTTACCAGATAGTTTTATGGGATTTTGCTGCTATTTTGTACAAAAAAGAAAACTATAAACAAAATCGAGAGGAAAAAAGAGATGAAAAGAATAATACAAATAGTAGGAATAATATGCCTAGGAATTGTAATTGCTATAAATCTTATATATGCGTCATACTTAAATATAAGTGAAGAAATAATAACTGGATATAATTCGGTTATATTTACAATAGAAGTAATTTTAATAGGAATAATGATATACTTGATTGCTAATATGCTTGATGATTTATTATACAAAGAAGAGAAAAAAGAAAGCGTGACCAAAAGAAGGGTTATATATGGTATTCTTATTACAATATACATAGCAGTAACAATATGTTGGACAATTTTTATAAGACCAGGAGTTGTAGCAGACCAAGTTCATGTAGCCGGACTTGCCAGGTCATTTGTAAGGGGAGATACAGAAGAATATTTAACTGAAAATAGTTATGCAGGAAATAGCCTAAAAGAGTATTTTGAAGGATATTCTCAGCAGATTCCACTAGCATTTGTTCAAAGCTTATTTTTTAGATTAATGAATAATAGTGAAATAGAATCTTTAAGAGCGCTAAATGTTGCTCGGTGTAGTCTTAATAATATGGGCTATTTATAAAATAGGGAGGGTAAATCTTGGAAAGAAATATAAAATAAACAAACCAATGTTAGCAATACTTTCATTAACTTTTATATCAATCCCACTACTTTGCACATTTGTATATGGAGATATACCAGCCTTAGCTCTTTCTTTATTATCAGTATACTTTACAATGAGATATACAGAAGAAAATAAAATAAAATACTTGATATTTTCAATATTAAGTATGTCTATTCGGATATATGATGAGAATGAATAGTCTTATATTTATAATTGCATCAGTAATATATTTAGTTTTATGCTTAATTAGAGATAAAAGTACATGGAAGAAAAACTTGATAGGAAGTATATTTATTATTACTTTTATAATTGGAACAATTATGCCAGCAAATTTGGTAAAAAATTATTATATGGGAAAATATAATTTAGATAAGGAAAAATCATATCCAACAATAAGCTTTTTGCGATTAGGAATGGAAGAATCAAGAAGAGGAAATGGATGGTATAGAGAAGACATAGGAGAATATGCACTAAAAAATCCTGAGAATGCGAAGAAAGAATATCCAGAATTAATAAAAGAAAGATTAAAATTTTTTGGAGAGAATTTAGGATATACATTTAGATTTTATACTATGAAGATTGCTTCGATGTGGACAGAAAATACATATGCATCAGTTAGAGAAAATTTAAATATGGATGATATTGAACTTTCTAATAAGATAAGTAACTTAACAGGAGTAATATCTGTATATCAAAAAGCATTATTGGTTTTAACTGCAACGATTAGTCTTATGGTATTAATTAAAACAAGAAAAAATTTATCATTAGAAGTATTATTTTTAATAACTATTTTTATAGGAGGATTTATGTTCCATATATTATGGGAAGCAAAGTCAAGATATATAATACCATATGTCGTAATATTAATACCAGTTGCTTCAATTAAACTAGATTTGTTTAAGAAAAAGAAGTTGCTAGAAGAAAATAAAGAAACAATCAAAGAATAACAGGGAATATTTTAAATAATAGAAAAGAAGCGGATAAAAACTAAAATCCGCTTTTTATAAATTTAAAAATTTATAGGCAGAACAAATTTCACAACCAGAACAAATCTCAATTTTAGATGTAAAAATGAGTTCTAAAGTCTTTATAAAATCATCTTTAGGCGAAATAAGATGTATTTGTATTTTTTGAGGCAAAATGCCTATTAAAGTATTTAATGCATAATCATTTTTAGAAAAGGATATATCAGATAAATATTCACAATCAAAATCTTGCATTTCAATTAAATTACTGTTCTTATCAATTAATAAAGCTTCTTCATTCACATATATTAAGTTTACGATATCTGGACTTGGAATCTTTGAATCTACATATGATTTTAGAAGAGATACAAACTCTAAATATTCTTTGTCAATTAAAAATTTATTTACAGCGCTTTCAATTAATTCATCCAATTCCAGCACATAGTTTTTCAATCTAAAACTAACAAACCCTGTTAATATAATAGACTTATTTTCTTTAATATATTTGTTAACATTAAATAAAATGGTGCTATCTAAGCCGATTAGGTTCAATTAAAGAATATTCTTTATAAATTTTAGTTTGTTCATCATGATTAAAATAAAAATAGTTTTTAGATATTAGCTTTTTTACAATTCTAGGTTCGTAAAACTTAATAATAGCACTACTAATAATCTTAGTCATAAATTTATAAAATTCATCTATATCTGTACCTTTATAATGTACAATCGTATTTTGATAATTTTTAAATATATGAGACGAATAATAAATATTGGGAATATTAGAACATGCTATATTTTTGGATAAAAAATCTTGAAGATTTGAGTTATTATCTTTTATGCAAAGTGAAATCATGATAATCCTCCTTCAAAAAGTAGTATTTACAATCTATGATATATTATTCCAAAAATTTTTTTTTGCCACTTAACAATTAAAAACAACAAAAAATAAACCCAAATTATTAAACAATTTTGTCTAACATTTTGGGTTCACTTCACAATTTTTTATTAAACAATAAATTAATCAAGAATAGTAATTCTATTAGTAATTGTATTTGAAACATTAGTATTTGGATTTGTACTATTTGTGTTAGAAACAGTATTTCCTAATGTATTTGAAGATACATTTTCACTTACGACATTATTTGAAGTAGAATTAGAAACAGTACTTAATTCATTATTTGATGTAGTTTCGTTAGCTATAATATTTTCAGAAACTGCATTTGTATCAATACTATTTGAGTTTATATCATTTCCTAATTCATTATTTCCATCAAGTGGTTCAGAATAAACTGATGATAAGTAAGTTAAAATTTCAGTGTGTATAGGGTCATAAATTACAGTATCTTCTGAATTTGTTAAGATTAATTCTAGCATAATATCATCTTCAGGAATTATTAAAAAGTAGCAACGATCCATTGATGTAGGATAAATTAAATCCAAATATGCATAATATAAATCTACACCGTTAAATTGTATAAAACTACTACTACCAAGCTCTATTGAAGTATCAGCAGTTACTTGAGAAGAGAATTGATTATACAAGAAAGTGAAGAATGATGCTCTATCATTTGAAGTATTCATGTCAAAACCAAAGTCTTTCAAATTCTCAATTGATTGTATATATGCTAATGAATAACCGTCATTTTCTAATTTATCATCATCAAAAGTCCATTTATTGGTATCAAAGTCTAAACAGTAATCTTTATAAAAATTAAAGGTATCATATACTGCAGTAGTATCAGATAAGTTGTTCGAAGTATTCGAATCTTGCTCTAAACTGCTAGGTGGCAATAAATTTTTTATAAAAGATGCCATTTGCAAAGAGAATATAATAGTAGCTACTATACTTGATACGATAACAGAAACAATGGCAATACCAATAGAAGTTCCTCCTTTTTTGCTAGCAACATTTAATAGTTCATTAGGAGTTGGTGATTGAGCTTTGATTTTTTGTAGCTGAGCCTTTACATACTTTTTATATAATGGATAAAAGGCAAAACCGTATCCAATATTAAGTAAAATTAATAAAATTGGTGAGGCTACTAGTGTTACAGTATTAAGTAATAAAAGTGGCAAACTAGAAAGTATTAAATTTACTAATATCATTAGCAATCCAGATAAATACATTTTTCTAAATACAAAATAATATCCACCAAAAAAGAAAGCAGGAATACTAAATTTGGAATTTGCTTTAGCATATAAATTTCCCATCCAAGCTTTTATGAATTCTTCATCAGTAGAAGAGCCATATTGAATATCATTTTGGTTAAAGTCTTGTTGCATAGGATTCTGATTTTGAGCCTGATTAAAGTCATTTTGTGCAAAGTTAGTATTTAGGTTCTGATTAAAATCATTTTGCATAGTATTTACATTTTGAGCCTGATTAAAATCATTCTGTGCAAAGTTAGTATTTAGGTTCTGATTAAAATCATTTTGCATAGTATTTACATTTTGAGCCTGATTAAAATCATTCTGTGCAAAGTTAGTATTTAGGTTCTGATTAAAATTGTTTTGCACAGAACTTTCACTTTGTTCAAATGTTGTAGGCTCATTATTGTATGAAGCATTTTGCTCAGTATAATCATTAGAGAAAGTTTGCTCCTGAGAATTGCTTTCATTTGCTAAATTAAATAAATTTGTATCTTCACTATTACCCTGATTTTCGTAGACATTTGTGGAATTGTCATTGCTAAAATAAGGGGAATTTAAATCATTATTAAAATAAGGGTTATAATAAGGATTATCCTGAGGGTGTTGGTTATTAGAATTAGGATTTATTCCTTGATTATTTAAGTTTTTATCATCCATGTTTTTATCTCCTTTGTAAAATTTAATAACATTATAGAATAAAAAAATAAAATATACAATAGAGTTTAGAAAAAAATAGAAACTGCTATGAAAAAAGTTTAACTTAAAGAATTTATGATGATAAAAATGCGAAAAATATTTGTAAAACTGAAACATATGATATAATATAAAAAAATTAATAGGAGCAAACGCATGATAAAAAGCCGCGAAAGCCTTGAGGCTGTATATATATATATATATATATCGTAAGTTTTAATAAGATAAATTTATGTAAATATAGCAAAGAAGCTATGTGTTTTAGTGATATCTAAAACACATGGCTTTTTTGCATGAAAAAATTATGTAAATTAAAAATACAAAAGGAGGATAGGAAATGAAAATAAGAAAAAATTTAGAAAAAGGATCAGCAACAATGATAGTAATATTTGTAATATTTTTTATAGTAATAATATTATCAA
>USTA01000043.1 GCA_900557475.1 uncultured Clostridium sp.
TTCTATCTTGTACTGCCTTTTGTAGTTCAAAAAGTGTTGTAATTGCTCCAGGATTTCCACCAGCAAAATTTATAAAATTTTGTGATACAGTTGAAAATATTTCTAGTCTACTCATCTATATCACCTCAATTCTTAAAACTGGATCGTTTGTAACTACTAGACTGATTATTTGAGTATCTATGTTATATAACTTGTTAATAGATTCTCTATTATCTATAAATATTGGCGCTGATTTTCCTTTGAATTTAGCTATGGTATTTATAATATCTAAACCTGCTGTTATTTTCTTTGCATTATTTAAGTCGTCAAATGGTACACCATCAACAGTAGCAATGCATGTCTCTTCTATTGCACCATTCATATTTTCAGTCAATAATTTAAATTTAACTAAGCTAAAATGACTATTTATTGCATTTTCGAATAGATCGACTTTTAATTTTGAAAATTTTTCTATTAAAAATACCTGGTGTTCTAATTCATTAATTTTATTAGATATTTCTACTTCTTCATCTTCATATTCTTTTATTCTTGATTTTATATTTTCTTGCTCTTCTTTAGCTTTAAGTAATTTATCTATTTCGTCATATTTTGCTTTTATTTCTGCTTTACGAGTTTTTATTAATGTTGTATCTCCACTTACTAACTCGTCTACTTCTTTTTGCAATTTTTCTATTTCTGCTAATCTTTCTTTATATTCTGGAACTTCATTTATATCAAATGGTTTTACATTTTTTTGATTTTCTTCATTTTCTTTTAATTTTGAATTTATTTCTGTAAGTTCATCATTATACTTTTTTAAATTATCTTCTAATTCACTAATTCGTAATTTATTTTTTTCTACAATGATTTTTTTTGCCTGTCCATTTTCGTTTATATTATTTTTCTTATCTTCTTGTTTTTTATTAAAATCCTGTTTTGCTTTTTCTCTTATTTCATTAATTCTTTCTTCTGGATATTCTCTAGCACAAGTTGGGCATATAAAGTTTCTTTCATCTATTTCTAGTTGTTCATTTTCAGCTTGATACCATTCCTCTCTTAGTTTGTTTATCTCTATTTCTTGTTTTTCATTTTCAATCAATAATTGTTTTAATTCTGATGATGTATTTCTAATTCTTCCTTCTGTAATACTTTTCTCATTTTCTAGTTTTATTACTTTTGATGAATATTTATTAGAATTTTCTATCTCTAATTTAAATTGTAATTCTCTTAATTCTTGCTTTTTACCTGTTAAATTACCAACTTTTTGTGCATTTCTTTGTGCAATAATTTCTATGTTTGTTAATTCTTCATCTAATGCATCTATTTGTTTATTTAAATTATTTTTCTCATTTTCTAGTTTTGTATAATCTGTTTCATCATTTGAAATTAACCCTTTTGAAAGCTCATCTATTCTAATAGGTATTTGTGCTTTTTGTTGATTTAACTTTTTTATGCCTTCTTTTAAAACTTTGGTATAATCAGCAATTGTCCTGCCATTTAAATTTTCTAAAATAGTCTTATATTCTTCATTCTCTGCCATAATGGTTTCATCATCCATATTTATATTTGCTATACTCATTAAAACTTCTTTTCTTTCATCTTCTGACATAGTTTCATTAAAATATAGCGGGTCAGTAATCATTTTAAATAATGACTCAGGAATAAGATTATTTACTCTCTCATTAAATTCTTTTTGAATTACTGGTACATCATCTATCCAATATTTGTTTTCATGGCTAGATAGTTCTTGTTCTTCTTGTCCTCTATGCTTAACCCAGTTTTCTATATACATTTTTTTAAATGTAGTATTGATTCCATCAATATTTAGTACTATTTCCACTTCATGTTCTAAAAAATGAATAACTTTATTATCTTTGTCTAGCGTTTTAATACTAAATTTAGTTCTATTGCTGCTATCTTTGTTAAAGAATACCCATTTAAATGCATCAAATATTGTTGTTTTTCCTGTCGCATTTGCACCATATATATTTGTATTTTTTCCTTCAAAATTTATTTCTAAATCTTTTATACCTTTAAAATTTCTAAGCTTCATCCTCATTAGTTTTATTTCCATTATTTATAACCTCCCATAATTTCTTAGCACAATCTTTGCACACATATTTGTCATTTATTTCTTGTAAACCTTCTTTGTTTTTGCAAAAAGTACAACATTCTTCTACTTTTCTTAATATTATTTTGTCTCCGTCTGTATAAACTTCTAATATATCCTTTTCTTTAATATCTAAATTTTTTCTTATTTCAGATGGGATGACATACCTCCCTAAATTATCTAATCTTCTTGAAATTCCTAAACTTTTCACTTTTATTCTTCTCCTCCTTGTTTCTGCTAATTAATTGTGATACAATAATTACAGAAACATTTATTTAATTTGTTTTATAGAACTATTTGCTTTGGTGAGTTGGTAGTTCTATTTTTTTGTTTGATTTAGAATTCTCAGCAATTATTAAGTCTTTTACCAATACTGAAAAATTCTCACTTGCTATTTCATAGATTTTCTTCAATTTGTCAAATTTCTCATTATATGTATTGCTGAAGCATAAGTCTTTAATTTTTTTGAATTGTTCTGCACATTCGAGTTTTATGTCTTTGATTTCTCTATCTTTACATTTTACTTTATCTTCTAATTTTTTTATTTCTATTGCTTCTTTTGAATGCTTTCCAATATTCATCTTCTATTCACCTCCTTAACATTTTTAATCTAATTTTTAATTTTGCGAATGTAATAATGTGCCAGTAATAGCATTTATCTAATTTATCCATGTTTTCTTTTTCTCCTTTGTTTTAATTTTTTTGTTATTTTTCTATCTAGATAATCAAAGAGCAATCCCAAATTTATAAACAAACTAAATATTAGTATCGCATCTTCTAGTGTCCATATAGAATAAATTTCATCAACCATTATTTTTCTCAATCCTTTCTAATATTTTTTTTAATTCTATAATTATTAAATTTTGCCTAGTTTCATTTAAACTGTCTTTATTATAAAGGCCCTGCAAATATAACCTTACCATTGCTTTATCTGCTTTCCTTTTTGTTCCTAATCCGGATATTTTTGGAAACTTTCTTTCATCGAATTTTGCCTTTGCAGTATCCTCACATACTCCGCAAAATTTTAGCTAATTCTTTTGGTGTAATAATATCCGGGGCTTCATCCCAAGTCATTGTAGAAAATAATTCATTCTGCATGTTTGTTCCTCCTTCCTTTAATTTTGTGTCAAGTCGCCATTTTCCGATTTTTATGCTATAATCAGCCTCGAAAGCGAGGTGAGTATATTGAATAAACGTAAAATACAAAAATTGCAAAATTCCAAACTTAAAAATTTCAACGAGTTTAATGTTGCTATGATTGATTTTTTAAAAGCTGACCTACCTGATTTCCATAAGGATATTTTGTAATAATTGTAATTTTCGTTTTATAATTCTAATTTTGCTTTTAGAACATTCAGACTTGCACTCTGAGTGTTCTTTTTCTTTTTTACAAAGTATTATTTGCATCTTTTTTTCAATAATAGTTAACATTTTAAGAATATCTTTTAGCTCATCATCATTCATAAATTTCACCTGCCCTCATTCTTATGTAAAGTTGTCATTATTTAGATTTTATAAATGTGTTAGCATCTACATTTAATGCATTTATAATTTTTTCAAATTCATCAACTGTAATTCTTCTTTTTTCTTTTAAAGATGCATTCAATTTTGGTAAAGCTATTCCACAGTTTTCTGATAACCATGTTTGTGATATTTCATTAGCATGTAAATACATATAAATCTTTTTTCCTATACTCATTTTATCGCCTCCTCAATTTCAGTATTTCTGAACTTGTTTATATGCTATTTCATTTTTTCTGAATTGTCAATATGTTTTTTAAAATTTTTTTCAGTTTTTCTGAATATTTTTATTTACTTTTTAGAAAAAGTGTGATATTCTAGTAGTCGGAGGGCGTACTATGACTTCTTTTAATATAAAATTAAAAAATGCTAGATTAGAAAAAAAATTAACTCAAAAAGAGTTAGCTCAAAAAATTACAGAGCTTGGAAGAAAAACATCAAATACTGCTCTAGCTAATTGGGAAAGTGGTTTAAATAAACCGGATATCGATACATTAGAATTAATTTGTAAAATCCTAAATAAAGATGGAAATTATTTTTTTGATAGTTTAAAGACAAAACAAGATATAGACTTGTCAACCTTAAACCATGAAGATATAACTGAAGTAAAAAAATATGTAGATTATATTAAAAATAGAAAAAAATAAATATATAAGGAGGATGTTTTATGTTTTGTAGTAATTGTGGAAATACCATTAATGAAGGAGATAAGTTTTGTACTAATTGTGGTCAATCTGTTGCAAGTAATACTTCTACAAGCAATTCATTATCCAATAATCAATACGACTTTGATGTTTCTAGTTTTGGTAATAATAGAATAGCTGCATGCAAATATGTTTCTAAAGCTTATAACTTAAGTTTATCTGAAGCTAAGAAAATTGTAGATCAAAAATACAATGAGTTAGAATCTATTACTAAAGATTTAAAAAAGATATTTACATGTACTAAAAGAATTGGTCCATTAGAGGTAGATAGTCAAAATAGACTATTTAGATTAAATGGTGCCCAAAAAAATGCTTTTATTGAAAATAAAAAACATGGATTATTTTCTAATATGATGGCATTAGGCTCTTTTGGAGTTACTAGAGCATTAGAAAACTCAGTAAACGTGTTAAGTAACTCTTCTCCAGAGCAAATATATAACTTTGATGATATTAGCAGCTTTGAATTATTAGAAGATAATAATATTGTTACATCAGGTGGTCTTGGAACTTCACTTGCTGCTACTTTTCTAACAAGTAGCTATGCAGCAGGAGCTGCAGGAGCAATTGTTGGCAAGAAAACTTCAAAAAAAGAAATTAATATGATGACTATAAAATTAAATATGAATAATGTAAATAATGCTTATGTTATGATACCTATTATAACGAAGAAAACAAATACTAATAGTAAAGAATATAGAGAAGCATATAATTTAGCTCAGCAGATACTTTCTACATTAAATGCTATGCTAAATAATTAATCTAAAATAACAAAAGAGAGAAATGTGCTACGTTTGGCGACTTGACACATTTCTCAGAGTATAACCACTTAAAATGATTACGTTGTAATTATATACAAACGTACTTCATTTTTCAAGTGGTATTAAAAAAATATTTTTGAAAAATGGAGGTTTTTTTATGGGAAATAAAAAAGGAAATCGTAGGGCTAATGGTGAAGGCTCAATTAGCACTTTTATTAAAAAGCAAAAGAAAAAACTATCAGGAGAAATTTGTAATATTTGCAAAAATTGTGAGCATCAAGAACTCTGTAATAATAGAGAAGATTGTAAATTAATATGTGATAAATGTAAAAATTGTACTGATTGTCTTAATTATTGCGATAGGTATTATTGTTATAGTGTCGTTGCAAATCAAAATACTAAAAAAAATGGTTCTAGCACTACACCACAATATTCTAAAAAGAAAAAGGACGCTGTTCAAAAGAATTTGGAAAATTTAGAAAAAGTAAAATATAATATTTATCTTGATAAAAGTAAAATAACATTATATGACATATCTAAAGAAATTATAGAAAACAAAATGGATAATTATATTACTATTGATAATTCTTATATTGATAATATGAGTAAGTTGAATAGATTATCTAAACATAATTTTATGCACATTCCTGTTCAAAAAGTATGTGATGATGACTTAAAAGACTATTTTAAATATATGACTAGATATTCGCAATCAGTTATAACTAAAGATATTGGATTATTAAATGCTACTCTGTTTAGAGCTGCTAGAAAAAAAATTATAAATACTAACCCTTTAGCAGATAAAAATGAATTTCCTATACCAAGAAGCAAACAAATAAAACAAAAGGTCAAAGCTTTTTCTATTAAAGAGCAGCAAAAATTTTTAAAAAATGTAAATTACGCTAATGAAAAATATAAATTTGCATGGTTGCTAATGATTTTTGCCGGATTAAGACCTGGTGAAGTATTCTCATTAACTTGGAATGATATAGATTTTGAGCAAATGAAATTACACGTAAAAAATACAATTACTAAAGATAAAAAGCGGTAAGCAGAAATTAGGAAATAGAACCAAGACATATTCAGGAATAAGAACTATTGATATTGATAATGATATAGAACTAATTTTAAAGCAAGCTTTTGAAATATCAACTACTAATGAAAATAATTTAGTATTTAGCAATAATGGTAATTTAGTATCTATATCTGCTTCTAATTCTGCCTTTAAAAGATTTTGTCAAAAATACAATATTGGAGATGGAATTAATGAAACACAATATGTACTTAGACATTCTGCTGCTACCAGAAAAATAGAAAGTGGTATGCCCGCTGAATTAGTTAGAGACTTTCTAGGACATAAGAAAATCACTGTAACACTTGATACTTATTTCGATGCATTTGAAGAGTATAAAAAGAAACATAGTAAAGACAGTCAAAATTATTATATTGATATAGGGATAAATTATGCCCAGATTAGTCCTAAATCAATTTTAAATAGAGAATTGAATAATATTTCATCCAGCATACAAAAATCTCATATAGACGATTTTAATAAACAAAAATTATTATATGACTTAGCAATAATAAAGCAAAATATAAATGCTGAATCTAGTGAAAAAATCTCATAATTTTTCACTAGATTTTTTCATTAGATTTTCATTAGATTAATAACTTTTTTTATCTTTTTCTATCATTTTTTATTCAAAAACTAAAAATACCAAAACTTATGAAAGTCTTGGTATTTCTAGTTTATATGTTTTTATTTTTTTTT
>USTA01000044.1 GCA_900557475.1 uncultured Clostridium sp.
TAAATAAAAGAAGAGTATTATCACTGGGATGAGGTTTTTTTAAACATAAATATTTATCATATAATTTACTCATATGAATTTCCTCCTTGGTAAAATTTTCTTAATTATATAGTATGGAAAAGAAAAAAGTTAACGCTTTTTAGAAAATATTTTAATAAAACCGAAACTATAAATTTGTAATATAAACTTAATATTAAAACTGTTGAAAAAAGTTTTTAGGTAAAATATAATGAGAATATATGAGTAGCAAAGGAGGAAAAAATATGTTAAAATCAAATGTCGCATGGAGCACAGAAAAGGACAGTTATAATGCAGGAAAGAATACTGCAAAAGAAGCTGTAAAAGATCTTATGCAAACTAAAGTTGCATTTCTATATACATCAGCAGATAATAATGTAGAAGAGGTATTAAAAGGAGCAAAAGAAGAATTAGGAACAGCACCAATTATAGGTTGTACATCAAGTTCAGGAATAATAGTTCCAGATGGGTTCATTTCTTCAGAAAATGGATTTGTAGGAATTTTATCAATAGGTGACCCAGATACTGTTGTTGGAGTAGCGGGTTCTAAAAAAGAAAAGACAGCAAGAGAAACAGGAAGAAATGTGGCAAAAGAAGCAATGCAAAAGGCAGGCTTAGATTTCGCACCAGAGTATTTTTATATGGTAGCATCACCAGGAGAAGAAGAAGAATATTTAAAAGGAATAGAAGATGTTATAGGTAGAGTTCCATTTTTCGGAGGAAGTGCAGCAGATAATACAGTAGAAGGAAAATGGAGCATATATACAAGCGAAAAAATATTTTCAGAAGGTGTAGCAGTTGCATTTTTCTATACTAATAAGAAAATGGCAAATGTATACACAGGAGCATACCATGAGACAACAAATGTCGGAGTAATAACAAAATTAAATGGAAAAAGAAATCTAGTAGAAATAGACGGAGTACCAGCACTTAAAAAATATGCTACTTGGACAGGAAAAAGATTAAAGGATATAGAAGGTGGAAATCTTTTATTGGCAACAGTTACCAAACCGTTAGGAGTAAAAGATAGACTAGGAGATTTAGTGGCAATACGTCATCCAATGGCAGGAAATAGTGATTTGTCTATGAACATAGGAAATGACTTAGCAGAAAATACAGCAGTTATTCAAATGGAAGCAAGTGTTGATGAACTTATAAAATCTACAAGTGATACAATGAAAGAAATTAATAAAAAGCTAGAAGGAAATGTTGGAGCATATTTATTAGTACACTGTGGAGGAAGAAAGTTAGGAATCGGAGATAGAATTGATGAAGTAGCAAAAGCTTTAAAGAAAGAAGCAAAAGGAGTACCATTTATGACTATCTTTACATTTGGAGAATATGGCTCAGTAGACCATGGTGCAAACACTTGTGGAGGTTTAATGCTATCTTTTACAGCCATTAGTAAATGAAGAGATGGGGAAGACCCAAAAAGAATAGAAAGAGGAAAAGGTATGAAAAATTTAATCGGATATGAGTGGAAAGACTCATCAGATGGAAAAGTTATAGAAGTAACAAATCCAGCAAATAATAATTTAATAGATACAGTGCCAAATGTAACAGAAAAAGATGTGGATGAGGCTGTTAAAGTTGCCGAAATAGAACAAAAAAAATGGGCAGAAGTTCCACTTCATGAAAGAGCAGACAAAATATATAAATTTATTGATTTAGTAGAAATGAATAAAGATAGATTAGCAGCTCTTTTATCAGCTGAAACAGGAAAACCAATAAAAGAAGCAATTGCAGAAATTGCCAATGTTAGAATTGGAGCAACAGCATTTGTAGAAAGAGCAAAACATTTATATAATGAATCAGTACCAGCAGGTCAAGAAGCAGGTCAAGAAAAAACAATGCAAATTGTTGTAAGACAACCTATTGGAGTAGTTGCAGCAATATTGCCATTTAATTTTCCAAGTGACTTATTTTGTCAAAAAGTACCACCAGCATTATTGATGGGAAATAGTATAATTGTAAAACCATCAAATTATAATCCATTAACTTTAACAGAATATGTTAAATTAATGATAGAAGCTGGAGTTCCAGCTGGAGTAATTCAAGTTCTAACAGGAGATGGACCAACAGTAGGACAAGCATTAGCAAGACATCCAGGAGTACATTTAGTATCATTAACAGGAAGTACTAAAGCAGGTATACAAACAATGGAAACAGCTGCTAAAAACTTAACACATGTAATGCTTGAACTTGGAGGAAATGATGCATTTATATTCCTAGAAGATGGAGATATGGATTTAGCTGTAAAAGAAACAATTTGGGGAAGATTATATAATGGAGGACAAGTTTGTTGTGCTTCAAAAAGATTTTTAATTCATAACTCAAGAAAAGCTGAATTTATAGAAAGAATGAAAGAAGTAATAAGCAAATTAAAAGTAGGAAATCCAGAGGATATGGATACAGATATGGGACCACTTATTAATGAAGAAGCTGCAATTAGAGTAGAAGAATATGTAAATAAAACAATTGCAGAAGGAGCAACACTAGTATGTGGTGGAAAAAGAGAAGGAGCATATTATTATCCAACAATACTAGACAATGTAACAAAGAATATGGAAATTGCAAAAGACATGGAAGTATTTGGACCAGTAATACCTGTAATAGGATTTGATACAGAAGAAGAAGCAATAGAGATTGCAAACAGTTCTTCATATGGACTATGCGGAAATGTTATAACAAAAGATTATTCAAAAGGAATAAAAATTGCAACAAAGCTTGAATGTGGAGGTGCAATAGTAAATGGAGCAAGTTTCTACCGCTCATTTGAAATGCCTTTTGGTGGATGGAAACATAGTGGAATTGGAAACGAAGGTGTTATGACAACTTTACAAGAAATGAGCAGAATGAAAACAATTATATTAAAAAATATA
Source organism: uncultured Clostridium sp. (assembly GCA_900557475.1). Lineage (GTDB taxonomy): Bacteria > Bacillota > Clostridia > TANB77 > CAG-508 > CAG-793. Next base: position 2,901 of record USTA01000044.1, read on the forward strand.
TTATAGAAATATATAAAATATTATAATATAAAAAGAAGGTTAATTAGAAAAAACTATTAGCCTTCTTTGCTTTTCATAAATTACCTTGAAAAAGGAGGGAATGTATGCTAGAATTCTAAGTAAACAAAATAGTTTTTGGGAGGAAAACCAAATGGAAAGCAAATTTGTACATTTGCATGTGCATAGTGAATTTAGTTTATTAGATGGTGCAAATAGAATAAAAGACTTACCTGTTAGAGCAAAAGAACTTGGAATGGAATCTATGGCGATTACTGACCATGGAGTTATGTTTGGAGTAATAGACTTTTATAAAGCTTGCAAAGCAAATGATATAAAACCAATAATTGGATGCGAAGTATATGTAGCACCACGAAAAAGAACAGATAAAGATCCTAGTTTAGATGCAAAATATAATCACTTAATTTTGCTTGCAAAAAACAATGAAGGATATAAAAACTTAACCCAATTAGTGTCTCTAGGATTTACAGAAGGTTATTACTATAAGCCACGTATAGATAAAGAAATTCTGGAAAAATATCATGAAGGATTAGTATGTTTAAGTGCATGTTTAGCTGGCGAAATACCATCAAAAATATATGCAGGAGATATTAATGGAGCAAAAGAATCAGCTTTGTGGTTTAAAAATCTTTTTGGAGATGATTATTATTTAGAAATCCAAAATAACGGAATTAAAGAGCAAATTGCTGTAAATCAAAAGTTGGTAGAGATGTCACGAGAGCTAGATATACCGCTTGTGGCAACAAATGATTCACATTATTTAAGAAAAGAAGATGCATATAATCATGAAGTTCTATTGTGTATTCAAACAGGAAAAAAGATGTCTGATGAAGACAGAATGAGGTTTGAAACAGATGAACTATACATAAAATCACAAGAAGAAATGATGGAATATTTTAAAAATGTACCAGAAGCGATAGAAAATACTATAAAGATAGCAGAGAAATGTAATGTGGAATTTGAATTTGGACATACAATTTTACCTAATTATGAAGTACCAGCAGAATTTAAAACTCATTTTGAATATTTAAAAAAATTAACTGATGATGGAATAAGAAATAGGTATGGAGAAAATCCATCAGAAGAAATTATAGAAAGAGAAAATTACGAATTAGGCGTAATTGAAAAAATGGGATATACAGACTATTTCTTAATTGTGTGGGATTATGTACATTATGCTAAATCACATGGTATACCAGTAGGACCAGGACGTGGTTCAGGAGCAGGGTCAATTGTAGCATATGCAATAGAAATTACAGATATAGACCCTATAAAATATGGACTTATTTTTGAAAGGTTTTTGAATCCAGAAAGAATAAGCATGCCAGATTTTGATATAGATTTTGATTATGAAAAAAGACAGGAAGTAATAGACTATGTATCAGAAAAATATGGACATGACCATGTAAGCCAGATTATAACTTTTGGAACAATGTCTGCAAGAATGGTTATTCGCGATGTTGCAAGAGTACTAGACCTTTCATATGCAGAAGCGGATAAACTAGCAAAAATGATACCAAATGAACTTCATATAACAATTGCAAAGGCAATGGAACAAAATAAAGAGCTAAGAGATTTATATGATGGAAATAACGAAATACATAATTTATTAGATATAGCAATGGCTCTCGAAGGACTTCCAAGACAGGCCTCAACGCATGCATGTGGTATAATAATTGCACGTGAACCAGTTGTAAATTATGTTCCACTTTATGCAAGGGATGACATTATTTCTACACAATATATAATGACAACATTAGAAGAATTAGGACTTCTAAAAATGGACTTTTTAGGACTTAGAACATTAACTGTAATAAGAGATGCGATAGATATTGTAAAACAAAATAGAGGAATTGATGTAGAATTTGACAAAGATATGAGTGATCCTAAAGTATATAAACTATGGCAAGATGGTGATTCAGTAGGAATATTCCAATTCGAATCACAGGGAATGACGAATTTCATGAAAGAATTAAAACCAGACTCGCTAGAAGATATAATAGCAGGAGTATCTTTATATAGACCTGGACCAATGGATCAAATTCCTAGATATATAGCAAATAAAAAAGACCCAGACCATGCCGTTTATACACATCCTAGCTTAAAGCCTATTTTAAGAGTAACATATGGATGTATGGTCTATCAAGAACAAGTTATGCAAATTGTTAGAGACTTAGCAGGATATTCATTAGGAAGAGCTGACTTAGTTAGACGTGCAATGGGTAAAAAGAAACTAGATGTAATGGCAAAAGAAAGAGAAAATTTTGTACATGGAAAATTAGACGAAAATGGTAATATAGAAATTCCAGGATGTGTAAGAAATGGAATAGATGAAATTTCAGCGAATAAAATATTTGATGAGATGTCTGAATTTGCTAAATATGCATTTAATAAATCCCATGCAGCTTGCTATGCAGTAGTAGCATATAGAACAGCTTATTTAAAAGCATATTATCCAGCAGAATTTATGGCAGCAATGCTAAATAGCTTTTTAGGAAACTTAGATAAAATACCAATCTATATAGATGAATGTAAAAAGAAAAATATAGAAATTTTAAAGCCAGACATCAATAAGAGTTTTACCAAATTTACAGCAGCAGAAAATTCAATAAGATTTGGCTTAGGAAGTATAAAAAATGTAGGATTAGTAGCAGTTGATAATATTGTAAAAGAAAGAGCAGAAAATGGAGAGTATAAGGACTTTACAGACTTTTGCGAAAGAATTTATGGGGAATCAGTGAACAAAAAATGTATAGAAAGTTTAATAAAAGCAGGAGCATTTGACAATTTAGGAAAAACAAGAAGTACCCTAATTGCATCTTTTGAAAACATAATTGATATGGTAGCTAGTGCTAAAAATCAGGACTACTCTGGTCAAGTAACTATGTTTGATATAGGAAATGAAAGTCAAGATATGCAAAAAATGAAATATACATTCAATGAAATGCAAGAGTATTCAGAAAAAGAAATGCTATCGATGGAAAAAGAAATGCTTGGAATATATATTTCAGGGCATCCACTTGAAAAATATCGAAAGCAGATAGAAGAAACTGCAACAATAAACATAATGGAACTAAAAGAAGCAAATGAAGCAATAGCAATGAATGAGGAAACTAATGTAAAAGACGGTCAAAGAGTAAAAATTGTTGCAATAATTACAAAAATAAAGAAAAAGTTTACAAAAACAAATAAAATAATGGCATTTGTAACAGTAGAAGATTTATATGGCTCATGTGAAGTAGTAGTATTTGAAAACTGTTATAATAATTGCATGAATCTTCTTTTTGAAGAGTCAATAGTAGTAATTGACGGAAGACTTAGTATGAAAGAGGATAGTGATATAAGTATAGTAGCAAATTCTATAACAGAGCTAAAAGCAAACAAAAAGCATGAATTAATTTTAGATATTACAAATTTAGATGAAAGTAGAAAAGAAAAACTAAGAGGAGCTATAAAATTTTTTACAGGAGAAAAAAATAATTTGCCTGTATATGTAAAACAAGGAGAGAAAATAAGCAGTTGCAAAGCTATATTCGCAACAGATGAAACTTTAGAAGAATTTAAAGAAATTGTAGGAATAGAAAACTTTAATTTGAAATAATTTTTTATAAAGAATAAAAAAAGACATCCAGCAAACAAACAAGAGAATGTTTACTGGATGTTCTTTTACCTAAGGTTATTCAAATTCAGGGAGATTATGTTTTTCCCTGAGTTTGTTTATTGCTTTTAATCCAAGAGCCTGAGTTTCTGTTCTTGAATTTGCAACTAAAGCATACAAATCTCTTCGAACAGTTTCTACTGAAATTTTTAACTCTTTGGCTACTTGTGTTCGAGTATAGCCCTCCAAAATCATCTGTGCTTCCTCAATTCGCCGATAGTAAATTTTTGGTTTTTCCATAAAACTACCTC
>USTA01000045.1 GCA_900557475.1 uncultured Clostridium sp.
ATGCAAGATATAATTATAACAAAAAATGATAATATTGAATATTTACAATTTAAAAAATTATTAGAATTTGAAGATAAATTAATTCATGCTTATTCTTTAAAAACTCATAGAATAGGTTTTAGAAGAGGTGGTAGAAATTATACTGCTGATGAAAGTTATAATAAGATTTGTATGTCTTTAGGAATAAATAGAGCCTTTGTAGTGCACCCAGATCAAATGCATACAGATACAATATGCGAATATAAAGAAAATGATACAATGTCATTGTCAAAAACTGATGGAATTATAACTGATATAAAAAACATTGCAACAGTGCTTACTTTTGCAGATTGTATGTCATTTTTTATGTATGATCCAATAACAAATACAATGGCCAATATTCATTCGGGTTGGAAAGGAACAGTTAAACGTATTGGAGAAAAAGCAATAGATAAATTGCAAAAAAATTATGGAGTAAAAACACAGAATTTAATTTGCTGTTTTGGGCCTTGTATACACAAAGATCATTTTTTAGTAAATAGTGATGTAAGTGAAATTTTTGAGTTAGAGTTTCCAAATGAATGTAAAAAATTTGGAATAGTTGAAAATACAGAATATGAAAATGAAAAAGGAAAGCAATATAGAATAGATACAGTAAAACTTAATAGAGAATTATTTAAGAAAATGGGATTACTTGAAGAAAACATTATAGATAGTGGTTTATGCACAGTATGTAGAAGTGATATATTCCATTCTCGTAGAGCAGAAGGGCCAGAGTATCAATCAAATGCTTCTCTGATGATGCTAAAGTAGAAAGGACTAAAAATAATGTTTGAAACTTGGGAAGAATTAGAAAATAGCATTTTAAATTGTAATAAATGTAAATTATGTTCAGGTAGAAGGAATATAGTTTTTGGATGTGGGAATAAAGAAGCAAATATAATGCTTATTGGAGAAGGTCCTGGTGCGGATGAGGATATGCAGGGAATTCCTTTTGTGGGTAAAGCAGGAATACTAATGAATAAAGCGTTTGAAGGATTAGGTTTTAATAGAGAGAACTTGTATATTGCAAATATTGTAAAGTGCAGACCTCCACAAAATAGAGTACCAGAAGATGATGAAGCAGAGGCATGTCTAAACTATTTAAGAAATCAAGTTTTATTAGTTAAGCCTAAAATCATAGTTTTGTTAGGAAGTACAGCGTTAAAAAATATCCTTGGGAAAGAATATGGTATAACTGCATCTAGGGGAAAGTGGATAGAGAAAAAAGGTATTTTATATATGCCAACATGGCATCCAGCTGCACTTTTAAGAGATGAAACTAAAAAGATTGAATTTTGGAAAGACTTAAAGTTAGTAATAGAAAAGGCAGAAGAAAATAAGATTTTATATTAAAGGGAAGAAAATATGGAAAAAGAAATTAAAAGTCAACTAGAATATTGTTTAAATTGTAAAGTAAAGCCATGTGCTTCTAAAGGATGTCCTTTGGGAAATAATATTCCAGAAATTATATGTTATGCTAAAAATGGAAAAATGAAAGAAGCTTATTTTGAACTTCTTAAAACAAGTATTTTAGGAAGTGTATGTGGTAGAATTTGTCCACATTACAGCCAATGTATGGGAAGCTGTATAAGAGGTAGAAAGGGAGAAAGTGTTCAGATAGGTGAAATAGAAAAATTTGTTTCAGACTATGGACTAGAAAATAAGCTATATAAAGAAGTAGAAAAAACTAATGAATTAGCTAGAAAAAATATTGCTATTATAGGAGGTGGCCCTGCAGGAATAACTTGTGCATATTTTTTAGTGATGTCAGGTGCAAGTGTAACAATTTATGAAAAGCATGATAAATTAGGCGGAATATTAGAACATGGAATACCAGAGTTTAGACTGAATCATCGGAGTTGTACAAAAAACAGTACAATTATTAATTGATTTAGGTGTAAATGTAATATATAATAAAGAATTAGGAAAAAATATAACCTTAGAATATATTAATTCTAATTTTGATGCAGCTTTTATAAGTATTGGCGCAAATGTACCAAGTAAAATGAATATTCCAGGAGAAGAATTAAAAGGTGTATATGGAGCAAACTTATTGCTAGAAAGTGGTATTCATCCAAATTATGAAGGTAAAAAAGTAGCTGTGATTGGCGGAGGTAATGTTGCGATGGATGCTGCGAGAACAATAAATAAAATGGGAGCAAAAGAAGTTACGGTAATTTATAGAAGATCAAGAGAAGAAATGCCAGCAGAAGATAAAGAAATAGAAGATGCTGAAAAAGAAGGAATTAAATTTTTATATAAAACTAATATATTAAAGTGTATAAGCAGCGAAAATAAGGATAAAGTTTCTAAAATAGAATGTATAAAAACTGAACTAGTAAAAAAAGAAGGAGAAACAAGGTTAAGTCCAGTTAATATTGACGGAACTAATTTTGAATTAGACATAGATTTTGTAATTATGGCAGTTGGAGCTAAAGCAGATGGAAATGCTATAAAAGATTTTATAAAAAACAAGTGGGGAAATATAGAGGTAGATGATAACTTACGAACATCTATAAAAAAAGTATATGCTGGTGGAGATATTACAGGAGGAAAAGCAACAGTAGCTTTTGCGGCAAGAGCAGGAAGAGATGCAGCATATACAATTATTGAGGATTTAAAAGAAGGTACATAAAAATGTACCTTCTTAAATTTTTTATTTTTGCTTTTGATATTCGGTTTCTCTACTACTACCAGCAAATAAATTTTTAATTGAACTAAATAATATTGATACTTTAGAGCGAGGTTTTACTATTAAAGCAGTAGAACCAACTAAAGATTCATATTTTTCATCTAGTTCATTCATCTTTTGAATATAAAAATCATTAAAAAATGAATAACCGTCTGCAGTTCCAATTAGATTTTGAAAACTATATAAATATTTTCTATAATCTTCTATTCTTGAAATAGAAGTTAAATTTTTAAATTCTTTATTAAAAAATGAAGTGATAATTAAATCTTGAGTAGACAAGAATAGTTTTTTTATTTTATTCTTGTTTTTTTCTATTTTGTCAGAAAGAGACTTAAATTTTGGATAAGCTAAGTCTTTTGTTTGAATTATATTATTTAACTTGCATATCTTTTCTTCACATTCTACAATGGCATCTAAATTTTGTTGTATTTTAAATGCCTCATTTTCACCACAGGCCTCAATAAATTTATCAAAAAATGCAGTATTAGCATAAATTGCACTATCAAATAAAGTAGAAAAATTAGAGACATAACCTATTTGTTTGACTAAATTACATATTAAAGGGTAATATGAAGGACTATCTGTTGGAAGTAGTATTCCATAATATTTGACAGTATCGCCTTTTTCTCCTGTTAAATTTGAAGAGATAAGCTGAACAGCACCTTCATTTAAAGATGTGCCATAAGCTTTATTTCCAACATATGTACAAAGACCCATTTTTCTTAGTTTTCCATTAGAGTCTTTAACTTCTTGTAAATGATGAATTGCTTCATGAACAGCTAATTTTTTTATCTTATCAAAAGTAAGACCTTTTCTAAAATATATAGAAGAATTTTTGTAAAAATAACAAGCATCAGCACTACCTAAAGGAAGTTCTGCAATATACATAGGTAACCTAGAAATGCTCATAAATATGGTATTATAATTAAGCTTAAGTTCAGGCATTTTAGAACATAAACACCTTGCAACATAAGTTGAAATCTCATTTATATTTAGTGTACTTATAGGACAAATTATTTTTATCCCATTTTTTTCTAACTCTGAATTGATTGTATCCATTTAATTCTCCTTAGTTTATATTAAATATTATAGCACCATATAAGTTTAAAACAAATTACAATTATATTAAAAAAATATTACAAGTTTGTAACAATAGTTTTTGAGGTTTTATAATAAATGCCTAGATTTTTTGCAAAATATGTAGTATAATACTTTCATAAAACTTTACGGAAATACGGAAAAGGAGATAAAAATGTATAATTATAAAGAAACTGAAACTAAATGGCAAAAATATTGGGAAGAAAATAAAACATTTAAAACAGATGCATGGGATTTTTCTAAAGAAAAATATTATATTTTAGATATGTTTCCATATCCATCAGGACAAGGCTTACATGTTGGTCATCCAGAAGGATATACTGCGACAGATATATTAGCAAGAATGAAAAGAATGCAAGGATATAATGTACTTCATCCAATGGGTTGGGATGCATTTGGACTTCCAGCAGAACAGTATGCTATAAAAACAGGTAATCATCCAGCACAATTTACTAGACAAAATATAGAAGTATTTAAAAAACAAATTAAATCTTTAGGACTTTCATATGATTGGGATAGAGAAATTGCAACTTGTGATGCAGAATATTATAAATGGACTCAATGGATTTTTACAAAATTGTATGAAAGAGGTCTTGCATATGTAGATGAGATTCCAGTAAACTGGTGTCCAATGCTTGGAACAGTACTTGCGAACGAAGAAGTTATAAATGGAAAAAGCGAAAGAGGAGGATATCCTGTTTATAGAAAACCTATGAGACAATGGGTTCTTAGAATTACAGAATATGCAGAAAGATTACTTGAAGATTTGGAACTTTGCGATTGGCCAGAGTCAACTAAGGAAATGCAAAGAAATTGGATAGGAAAGTCAGAAGGAGCAAATATAGTATTTAAAATAGAAGGACATGACTTAGAGTTTACTGTATTTACAACAAGATGTGATACACTATTTGGTTCAACATATTGCGTGTTCGCACCAGAACATCCTTTTATAGACAAGATTACTACTGAAGAAAACAGAGCTAAAGTAGAAGAATATAAGAAAATGTGTGCTACTAAATCAGATTTAGAAAGAACAGATTTAAATAAAGAAAAAACAGGTGTATTTACAGGAGCATATGCAATAAATCCAGCCACAGGTAAAAAAATGCCTATATGGATTTCAGACTATGTATTAGCAAGTTATGGAACAGGAAGCATTATGGCAGTTCCTGCACATGACCAAAGAGATTATGAGTTTGCAACTAAGTTTGGTTTAGAAATAATTCCAGTATTAGAAGGTGGAGATATTTCAAAAGAGGCATATATTGGAGATGGAAAACACATAAACTCAGGTTTCTTAGATGGCTTAGACAAAGAAAAAGCCATAGAGAAGATGCTTGCTTGGCTAAAGGAAAAAGGTATAGGGGAAAAGAAAGTAAACTATAAATTAAGAGATTGGCTATTTTCTAGACAAAGATATTGGGGAGAACCAATTCCAATAGTTCATATGGAAGATGGTAGTATGAAAACGGTTGATGTGGAAGAATTACCATTAGAGCTTCCAGATGTTAGAGATTATGAGCCATCGGAGAATGGTGAAAGTCCTTTAGCTAAATGTAGTGATTGGCTAGAAGTTGAAATAGATGGAGTTAAAGGTAGAAGAGAAACAAATACAATGCCTCAGTGGGCTGGATCTTGTTGGTATTATCTTAGATTTATAGATCCTAAAAATGACAAAGAGATTGCAAGCAAAGAATTATTAAATCACTGGTTACCAGTAGATTTGTATATAGGAGGAGCTGAGCACGCAGTACTTCATTTACTTTATGCTAGATTTTGGCACAAGGTACTTTATGATTGCAAAATAGTAAACACAAAAGAGCCATTTCAAAAATTATTCCACCAAGGAATGATTTTAGGAACAAATGGAGAAAAGATGAGTAAATCTAAGGGAAATGTTATAAATCCAGATGATATGGTAAAGGATTATGGTGCAGATGCATTAAGAGTTTATGAAATGTTTATGGGACCATTAAACATTGCAAAGCCATGGGATCCAAATGGAATTGATGGTTCTAAAAAATTCTTAGAAAGAGTTTGGAGACTATACACAGAAAGTTCTAAAATTGTGGATAAAGAAAATGCAAAATTAGAAAAAGTATATAACTATACAGTTAAAAAAGTAACTAATGACTATGAAACAATGAATTATAACACTGCTATTTCTCAAATGATGATTTTTATAAATACTTGTATGAAGGAAGATATTGTTCCAAAGGAATATGCAGAAGGATTTATAAAATTATTAAATCCAGTTGCACCACATATTTCAGAAGAACTTTGGAATAGATTAGGACATAATGAAAGTATTGCATATGAATCATGGCCAAAATATGATGAAGCAAAAACAGAGGAAGACACGTTTGAATTACCAATTCAATTCAATGGGAAATTGAAAGCAACTATAAATATTGCTAAAAATTTAGCAAAAGATGAAGTTGAAAAGTTAGTACATGAAAATGAAAAAGTACAAAAACTATTAGAAGATAAAAATGTTATTAAGGAAATATATGTTCCTAATAAGATTTATAATATTGTAATAAAATAAGGTCTATGGGACACCTATAAAGTCCCAAATATAAATATATAGGGAAATATAATGGAATCAAAAAAAATTGAGGTACTAAAGAAAAAGAATAAGATGACTGATAAAGAAAAAAAGATATTAAAAGTTGCCTTTTACATTTTAGCAATTTTTTGCATAGCAGTTTTTAGTTTTGCATTAACTCCAAAAACATTTCAAAATGATACGTATTATACAATAAAAATGGGGGAGGGAATAAGAGAATATGGCCTAGATGGAGTAGACCATTATTCTTGGCATAACCTGCCATATACTTATCCACACTGGCTATACGATTTAATAACATCATTAGTTTATGATTTTGCCGGTGGATATGCAGGTATATATATATTAACAGCAGTATTATCTATAATATTGGGAATAAGTTTATTTTTTACCAATAAAAAGATAACCAACAATCCATTTGTATCATTTGCAATAACACTG
>USTA01000046.1 GCA_900557475.1 uncultured Clostridium sp.
TATTTTGCCAGCAGCTTCTAGTAGAAATATATCATTAAATATGCGAACATATCATGCATTTTCAATTTTATTTGCATTAATATCAGGACTTTCAGGTTTAATAATTTCTTATTATACAAATATACCAACAGGACCAATGATAGTTATCATTTCTGGAATAATATATTTTGTAACATTTGGAATAAAAAAACTTTGTGTTAGTAATAAGTAAAGTAGAAATACCGAAAAATGAATAAATATGAGTTGACATCTTTGTAAAATTATGGTATAATATATATTACACTAAGTGTAAAAAACAACTTCAAGGAGGACATTGAAAATGGAAAAAATTAAAATTTGTCGGGAGCTGCCAATCGTGGGGACATATTATTTTGTAGAGATCGATGAGGGCTTTATGGTTTTAAAAAAGAAATTGGAGGACTTTGGGTCTCCAATAGACTTTTCAGAAATGCCGGTTGCAAATCGGCGTTTGAAACCAGAGACTGTGTTAGAGGCGTGGACTGGAATGGTCCATTCTCCAGAGATTCTCGTGTGTGAGAGCACATGGAACCAAATTTTAAAAATGTATAAAACATTTTTAGAGGAGGATAACAAAGTAGTCTCAATGGATTCCTCCATTGAGAAGAAGAAAGCACTTGACAGAATCCATGTTTCAAGAAAAACGGCGTGGGAGGAACGGATGCTTGCTACTTACGCGGTGAACTTCTAAATTGTTTGTGGGGGGCGTTTGCCCCTCTATTTTTTATTCTCTTGACAAATAAGAAAATTAACGTTAATATAAATGTATGAGGAGGAGCTGGTATGGAAACAGATGAAAAAAACAATAAAAGTAAAGTTGAAAATAAAGAGAAAAAAGTAGTAACAAAAAGCAAAAATGAGAATAAGAAAATGGTTGCAAAAAGTGCAGAAATAAACGAAAAAAAGGAAAGTGTTAAAACAAAAAAGAGACCAGAAACAGTAAAAAAAGAAACTCCAAACACAAAATCTAAAAAAGTAAGTAAGAAAAAGAAAAATATTGAAAATGACGGAAAAACCTTTAAAAAAGCAAAAATAAAAAAACACAAATTAAGAAAAGTAATTTTATGGATAGTATTGATTTTAATACTAATTACAACACTATGTATTGTGAGAAAGATGATAATATTTTCTACATTAAGTTCTAGAATTAAAGGATATTTAAATGCCACGAACTATCATGAAAGAATAATATCTACTACTGATAAGGGAGTTAACGTAGTAGATTATTATGTAAAAGATAATAAAGAAAAGCTTGAATTTTCAAAAGTAGAAGATAATTATATTAATAAAATGCATGCATATAAATATGAAGATTCATCAAATATCTATACAGAATATAATGGAGAAAAATCTTTGAGAATAGACTCAGGGCTTTCTTTGGAAATAAATATGATTGATGAATTTGGAGCATTTAGTTTACCACAATTAATGTTTTATAGTGCAACTGTAACAGTAAGAAGTGTAAAATGCAATGATAAAGACTGTTACTATATAAAAGGATATACTAAAAACTCAGATGGAATTTTTATTGAAAAAGCAACTGGGCTAGTATTAAGAAGAGAATATACCAATTTTTCATCAAACATAAATTATGAATATAACTTTAACTGCGTTACAGATAATATTTTTGCTGAACCAGATAGAAGTGAATATGCAATAAATTGATAAATAAATTAAAAAAAGTAGCTACAAAATGAAGATAGCCCCAATTATTGGATAAAAAGTTTAATAATGAAGGCTTAGCATATAAAGTAGTTACTTTTTTGTTATAGGAAAATCAAAGTGCACATTTAGTTTTAAATAAATGAAGGCTATATAGAGCAGAATAAAAGTAAATTTTACCTTAAGAAACAAAGAAAATTCTTTAAAAGTATTGATTTATGTAAAATATGTGATATAATAATAAAGCATTTTAAGAGAAAAGGAAGGATTAACCATGAGTTTAAAACAAGAAAAAACAGAGAATAAAAATGAAATAAAATTAACATTTACAGTAGAATCTAAAAAGTTTGAAGATGCTATAATTAAAGTATATAATGAAAATGCAAAATACTTTAATATTCCAGGTTTTAGAAAGGGAAAAGCACCTTTTAAAATTGTTGAAAGATATTATGGTGCAGAAATGTTCTATGAAGATGCATTTAATGAATTAGTACCAGAAATATATGATGAAGAAATTAAAGCAAATGATATAGATGCTGTTGGAAAACCACATATAGATATAGTTCAAATGGAAAAAGGAAAAGATTTAATATTTACAGCAATAGTTGCTACAAAGCCAGAAGTAAAATTGGGAAAATATAAAGAAATTCCATTAAAGAAAATAGAATATAAAGTAACAGATGAAGATGTTAACCATGAATTAGAGCATATGGCTGAACATAATTCAAGAGTTGTTACTGTTGAAAATAGACCTGCAAAAGAACAAGATATAGTTACAATAGATTTTGAAGGATTTGTAAATGGAGTTCCTTTTGAGGGTGGAAAAGCTGAAAATCATGAACTTACAATAGGAAGTCATACATTTATTCCTGGATTTGAAGAACAATTAGTTGGAATAAATTTAGGAGAAGAAAAAGACATAAATGTAAAATTCCCAGAAGACTACTTCTCAAAAGAATTAGCAGGAAAAGATGCAGTATTCCATATTAAATTAAATGGAATAAAAGAAAAAGAACTTCCAAAATTAGATGACGAATTTGCAAAAGATGTTAGTGAATTTGACACTCTAGAGGAATTAAAGAAAGACATTAGAGAAAAACAAGAAAAAGTAAATGCTGAAAGAGCAAAACATGAAACAGAAGACGCAGCAGTAGAAGCAGTTTGCGAAAATACAAAAATCGATATTCCAGCAGGAATGATTGAACTTGAAACAGATAATATGATAGAAAATATATCACAAAGACTTAGCTATCAAGGACTAAAATTAGACCAATATTTAAAAATGATGGGTAAAACAGAAGAAAGCCTAAGAGAAGATTATAAAGAACAAGCAGAAAAAAATGTTAAATCTAGATTAGTGCTTGATCAAATAATTGTAGAAGAAAAAATTGAAGCGGATGAAAAATATATAAAAGAAAAATTAGAAGAAATGGCAAAACAATATAACAGAAAAGTAGAAGAATTAGAAAAGAATGAGGAATTAAAATCATACTTAGCAGAATCTTCAAAAACAGAAAAAGCAGTAGAACTAATTGTAAAAAATGCAAAAATATCTAAAAAATAATTGTAGCAATAAATGTAATAAATAAGGGGGCATATGAAGATTTTGCCCCCTTTAATTTCTAATTATCAACTTTTTTTGAATAAAAGGTTGATATATCTAAAAAAAATATATATAATATGTAAGTATTAATATGAAAGGATTGAGTATAATATGAAAGAATTTAAAGACAGTTTAGTACCATATGTAATTGAACAATCAGCAAGAGGAGAAAGATCTTATGATATTTTCTCAAGATTATTAAAAGATAGAATAATATTTTTAAGCGAGGATGTTAATTCTGCCTCTGCAAGTTTAGTAATAGCACAAATGCTATTTTTAGAGTCAGAGGATCCAGATAAGGAAATATCTTTATATATAAATTCACCAGGAGGCTCTGTTACAGATGGACTAGGAATTGTAGATACAATAAATTATATAAAATGTCCAGTAACAACAATTTGTATAGGAATGGCAGCAAGTATGGGTGCAGTTTTACTTGCTTCTGGAGAAAAGGGAAAGAGATTTGCAACACCTAATTCAGAAATTCTAATTCACCAACCATTAATTGGAGGTCAAGGTGGAGGTATTTCTGGTCAAGCAACAGAAATAAAAATTCATGCAGATCAAATGATAAAAACAAGAGAAAAATTAAATAAAATTTTAAGTGAAAGAACAGGTCAACCACTTGATGTTATAGAAAGAGATACAGAAAGAGATCACTATATGACAGCAGAAGAAGCTTTAAAATATGGACTAATAGATGGAATTATGGACAAAAGAAAATAATTAGTGAAAGGGAGATTATAGATGTCAAAGAAGACTCAAAGCGTAAGATGCTCATTTTGTGGAAAAACAGAAGAAAGTGTACGCAAAATGATTATAGGGCCAGGTGCATATATTTGTAATGAATGTATACAAGTATGTAATGAAATTATAGAAGAAGGTAATTTTATAGAGGAAGAAAGATATACTTTAAATGAAGATGAAAAACTTCCAACACCAGAAGAAATAAGAAAAGTATTGGATGAATATGTAATAGGGCAAGAAGAAGCCAAAAAAACATTGTCTGTTGCAGTATACAATCATTATAAACGTATTAATAATGAAGAGCAAGAAGCAGATGATGTTGAAATTCAAAAAAGTAATGTACTTTTACTTGGACCAACAGGCTGTGGAAAAACTTTTTTAGCTCAAACACTTGCTAAAATTCTAAAAGTTCCATTTGCAATTGCAGATGCTACAACTTTAACAGAAGCGGGATATGTAGGAGAAGATGTAGAAAATATTCTTCTAAAACTTATCCAAGCAGCAGACTATGATGTATCAAAAGCAGAAAAAGGAATTATATATATAGATGAAATAGACAAAATTTCGAGAAAGTCTGAAAATCCATCAATAACAAGAGACGTTAGTGGAGAAGGTGTTCAACAAGCCTTATTAAAGATTGTCGAAGGAACAGTAGCATCAGTTCCACCACAAGGAGGAAGAAAGCATCCACATCAAGAATTTATACAAATAAATACAGCAAATATTCTATTTATTTGCGGAGGTGCTTTTGAAGGACTCGATAAAATTATAGGAGAACGTATTGGTCAAAAGGCAATAGGATTTGGAACTGAAATACAAAGTGCAAAAGAAATTGATAAATACAAAATTTATGGTCAAATGCTACCACAAGATTTATTAAAGTTTGGTTTAATACCAGAATTTGTAGGAAGACTTCCAATAATTGCAACACTAAAAGAGCTTGATAGAGATGCTCTAATAGAAATAATGTCGAAGCCAAAAAATGCATTAATAAAGCAATATAAGAAATTAATGGCCTTAGATGATGTAGAATTAGAGTTTAGTAATGACGCCTTAAATGCAATTGTAGATAAAGCAATGGAAAGAAAAACAGGTGCAAGAGGACTACGTTCTATAATGGAAGAAACTATGAGAGATGTTATGTATGAAATTCCATCAAACCCACAAATTGTAAAATGTACAATTACTAAAGAAACGGTTGATGGGACAGGAAAGCCAGAACTTATTATAGACGAAAACAAGAAAGAAAAAAGCAAAAAAACAAAAAGACATAAAACAGAAGAAAAGGAAACAGCATAATTAAATAAATTAAGCAAAAGCTAAGTTAAACTGAAGATGGAAAAAGCCATAGCTTCATAATACTTAGCTTTTGAAACATTTGAGGTATAAATATATGAATACAATTTTATTAGTAGAAGATAATGAATCAATTATAATGGGATTAGAATATTCACTAAAACAAGAAGGATTTAACGTATTACTAGCTAGAAATTTAAAAGAAGCAAGAGACCAAGAAAACTATGATTTAGTGTTATTAGATATTACTTTGCCAGATGGAAATGGACATACTTTATTTAAAGAAATAAAGAAAAAAGGAAATATTCCAATAATATTTTTGACTGCGAAAGATGAGGAAAAGGATATTGTACAAGGATTAGATTTAGGTGCAGAAGATTACATTGTAAAGCCATTTAGATTAAGAGAGCTTATTTCGAGAATAAAAGTAGTCCTTAGAAGGTACAATAAAATGGCAAGTAGTGTAGTTTCATGTAAAGGAGTAAAAATTGACACAGAAAAAACAGAAGTCAGCTCTAATGGAAAAATTGTTGAACTAACTAGTTTGGAATATAAAATTTTATTAATGTTATTTTCAAATAAAAATAGATTAATTTCAAGAGATATGATCTTAGATAGAATCTGGGATGTTGCAGGGAATTTTGTAAATGATAATACTTTAACAGTATATATTAAAAGAATTAGAGAAAAAATAGGAGATTCAAAGGGGGAGATTATAAAAACAGTAAGAGGAGAAGGGTATAGAGTAGATGATGAATAAAAAGAAAATTATAGTAGGCCTAAGTTTGCTTTTTTCAGCAGTACTTGTAATTGTAATAATTAACACAAACTACTCATATAAAAGATATGTGTCAAAATATAATGATTCTATCTTGGGAGTAATAAGTGAAATAAAAGAAAATTATCCATACATAAAAGATGAAGAAATAAAGGAAATATTAGATGGAAATAATAATGAAAAAGAAAAGGGAAAAGAATTAGTAAAAAGATATGGCATAAGTTTAGATGATTCTATAATATTAGACTTAGAAGAAGAACATGAAAAAATAATTATTCAAAATATAATTGTGGTAATTATAATTTTTATCATAGTACTTATAGGTGTTTTTATACAAGGAAAAAAGAAGAAAGCAAAAATAGATAAAATAATAGAATATATAGAAGAAATAAATAAAAAGAATTACAGTTTAAAAATTGAAGATAATACAGATGATATGTTTTCAAAACTAAGAAATGAATTATATAAAATAACAATAATGCTTAAAGAAGAAGCGGAAAATGCACAAAAGGAAAAAATAGGATTAGCAAGAAGTCTTGGAGATATTTCACATCAAATAAAAACTCCTCTTACATCTATATCAATAATGCTTGACGAAATAAAAGAAAATGAAAATATGGATGTAGAAACAAGAAAAAAGTTTTTATTTGAAATAAGTAGGCAGATTGAA
>USTA01000047.1 GCA_900557475.1 uncultured Clostridium sp.
TGTATATTTTGTTTCTCCAGGTCTTGCATCTGAAGCATATGTATATACTAGTCCGCCTTTTACACTAACATAGTCTACATCTTCTATTTTATTATCTTCTTTTACTTCATTTTCTTTCTCTAGAACTACTTCTTTTGCTGGTTTCTCAACTTCTGCCCCTTCTTTTGCAGGTTCTTCATATGCAACATTTGTTGGCTCTTTTGGCTTATCTTGCCCTTGTGGTAGTGCTGTACCAATTGCTGCTGCGCCAAGACCTAGTCCCAAACCAATAAGAACTTTTTTCCATAATCCAGGATCTCTTCTAACAATTGCTATATCCATCTTTTCATGTTTATTGGCAATTTGTTTCATTTTCATTTTATCCCAAAAGCTTATTCTATCTTCCTTAGATTGTTTTTCTTTATCACCACTATCATTTTTGCTTCTGATATCATAAACTAATTCTACTGGCATTAATTCTTTTTCACCTGTCAATACTGCCGTTATGTAATCTTTTGTCTTTTTTGCACCATATTTGTTATCATAATCTCTTAGAGCATAATAAAGATTTAAGTCTACATCTCCTACTCTATCCTTTATTTCAGGGTATTCATCTATTATTAGATTTCTTATATCTTTAATACCTTTTCCCTTTAATAAGTCTCCCGATACTTTTATATCTGATTTTTCTATATCATTTCCTACTACATATTCATACTTACCCGTTCTTAAATTAAAATATACCTTATCCTTCTTAGTTTCGATTGCAAATACTTTGTCTTTTTTAGCTTCAATCGCAGGCACCGTATATTTTTGATTTTGGCTAATAACTGGATTTTGTTTTGAAATAACAATTGGATTTTGCCTTACTGGAACAACATTATTTAAAATTCCTTGTTGCATAGAGTGGCCATTTGCATTCTCTTGATTTCTTCCATTAGCGTCTTTTAAAATAAAGTTTACTTTACCATTAGTATCTTGCTTTTGAGAATCCTCACTATTATTTTTAGTATTTTCGTCTTTTTCTTCTACTTTCACATTCTTATCATTATTTTGTACATTTATTTTATATTTTGCCAGCAATTGTTTTATGTAATTTTCACTATTTTCAAGCATTTGTTTATTTCTGTTGAGTAACGCTATTTTCTGGCTAAGTTCTGTTTCTATTTTTACAAGTTCTTCTTTAATTTTAATCTGCTCTTCTGATTCTTTTGAAAATCCTGTTGCTGCACTATCAAAAGCTTTCAAATATTCTTCCCTACTTTTTCTAAGGTTTTCTATTGCATTCTTAAGTTTCTCATTTTCTTGGCTTAGTATTTCATATATCCTAATCTCATTTTTTACCTTTTGAATTTCCCCTATAATTACGTTTAATTCTGAGGAAATTTTGTTTATATCTTCTTCCAATGGCTTTGTTTCTTCTGTCTCATTAAATTTTCCATCAGAATAGTCCTTTTTATTTTTTTCAATTTCTAACTGTTCTATATACACTTTTCTTTCATCAAATAAATTTTTCCTATCCGATTCCATTTTTTCTATTAATGCTTTAATTTCAACACTATTTTTATCCATATGTTCCCCCCCTATTTTATTATTTTATCTTATACATTATATCATTTTTACAACTTTTTGTCAAAGTATTATGTTACCCAGATGTTTCATACATAAATTTTATAATAAAGTTATCATTGTATTTTACATTTGTCAATAAAATCTAATCAATGTAATATCATTGTAATATTATCCATGCTCCTTTTTGCCATGCTTTCATATCTTAGTTTTTTGTCCTTTATTTTTTTGCCTTCTAGTTCTGGTAATATTCCATAATTTGCATTCATTGGTTGAAAATTCTCATGCTCTTCTGATATATATTTAGCCAAAGCCCCTATCATCGTTATATTTGAAAACTCTGTTTTTTCTTCTCCTTTTAGTTTTCTTACGGCATTTATTCCTGCCAAAAGCCCTGAAGATATTGATTCTACATACCCTTCTACACCTGTAATTTGTCCAGCAAAAAATAAATTTTCCTTTGCTTTAAAATTATATGTATTGTCTAATAGTTTTCCCGAATTTATATATGTGTTTCTATGCATTACTCCATACTTTGCAAATTCCGCTTCTTTTAATCCTGGTATCATACTAAATACTCTTTTTTGCTCTCCGAATTTTAAATTTGTTTGAAATCCCACCATATTGTATAAACTAGCTTCTTTATTATCTTGTCTTAACTGAATTACTGCATATGGTCTTTTCCCCGTCCTAGGGTCGTCAAATCCCACTGGCTTTAATGGTCCAAATCTTAAGGTATCTATTCCTCTTTTCGCCATTACTTCAATAGGCATACACCCTTCAAAAATTTCTCTTTTTTCAAATTCATGAAGAGTTACTACTTCTGCCTTAACTAATTCATTTACAAAATGTTCGTATTCTTCTTTGTTCATTGGTAAATTAATATAGCTATTTGTATTTTCTCTTAGCACATTTGAATTTGTTTCTGCACTTTTATTCACATTTAAGTCTAGTCTTTTTCTCCATTCTTCAATAGTTTCGTCTTTTTTCTTTTCCTGCTCATATCTGTCTCCATAAAAAGCTATGTTAAAATCTATACTATCTTTTTCTATAATTGGAGCTGCTGCATCATAAAAGTATAATTCATCTTCTCCTGTTAGTTCTTTTATTCCTGTGCAAAGAGAAGTAGATGTAAGTGGGCCTGTTGCTATAATGGTTATTTCTTTTTCTATTAAATCTTCAAAAAATACTTCTTTAGATGTAATATTTTCCTTTGTTTTATCAAATTTGCTAACAACTTCTTTTTTTATTACTTCTATATTTTCATTATTTTCTATCTTTTCAGTTACCATTCTCGCAAACAGCTCCCTATCTACTGCCAAAGCCTGACCTGCTGGCACACTTGTTTCATCTGCCACATTAATAAGGAGTGAATCTAATTTTCTTAATTCTTCTTTTAAAAGGCCACATGCATTCGTAATTAAATTCGATTTAAACGAATTGCTACATACAATTTCTGCCAAATCGTTATTGCTATGTGCTTCCGAAAATTTAGTAGGCTTCATTTCATATAATTTTACTTTTATTCCTCTTTTTGCAATCTGGTAAGCAGCCTCACATCCTGCAAGTCCACCACCAATAACATTAATATATTTGTCCATAATCTTAGATTCTCCTCCATTACCAATGCTCATATTAAATTTATTATTTTATTCAAATTTACGCATCTTTATTTAACTTTCTATTCAAACAAATCCATAATTTCATCTTTAGAAAGTCTACTTATAAATGTTTCTTTTGTTGAAAGCATATCGTCTGCAAGTTTTGCTTTACGTTCTTGAAGATTATATATTTTTTCTTCTATTGAGTTTTTAGTAATAAGCTTATATACTTGAACATTTCGTTTTTGCCCAATTCTATATGTTCTATCTGTTGCTTGATTTTCTGCTGATAAGTTCCACCATGGATCATAGTGAATTACCATATCTGCTCCAATTAAATTTAGTCCTGTTCCTCCTGCTTTTAGTGAGATTAAGAATACTTTTATATTATCATTTGTATTAAATTCATTCACCATTTCCATTCTTTGTTCTACTTTTGTTTGTCCTGTAAGTTTAAAAAAGTTTATATTTTCTTTTTTTAGTTCTTCTTCAATATACCCAAACATTGACGAATATCCTGAAAACAGTAAAATTTTGTGTCCTCCTTTTACTGCATCTTTTATAATTTCTGTGCACTGAGTTAGTTTGCTACTTTCCCCTTCATAATTATCAATAAAAAGACCTGGGTGGCAACATATTTGTCTTAATCTCATTAAAAGGGCTAATATTTTTATTTGACTATTTGCAATTCCGTTTGCCATAATTTCTTCCTTAGCCGTTTTTTTAGCACTTTCCATAAATGACAAATACAGTTTTAATTGTTCCCCTGACATTTCATTATTTAATACTGTTATTGTTTTATCTGGTAACTCTGTAAGAACATTTTCTTTAACTCTTCTTAGAACAAATGGTTCTATCATGTTTTTAAGTCTTGCCATTGCATCTTTATCCCCATCCTTACTTATCGGGGTTTCATATTGTATCTTAAATTTATTGTATGAATACAAGTACCCTGGCATTATAAAATCAAAAATTGACCAAAGCTCTGCGATTGAGTTTTCTATTGGAGTTCCTGTTAAAGCATATTTTGTTTCTGCATTTATTTCTTTTATTACTTTCGCATTTTGTGTATTATTATTTTTTATATATTGAGCCTCATCTGCAATTATATATCTAAAATTGTAATTATATTTTTTGTATATGTCTATATCTCTTTTAAGTAAGTCATATGAGGTTATTATAATATCATATTTTGGTATAGATTTTATTAAATCCTCTCTTTGCTCTGAACTACCATTTATTACAACTACTTTTAAATCTGGTGTGAATTTTGCAGCTTCTTCTTTCCAGTTTAATGAAAGTGAACTTGGGCATACAACTATACTAGGCTTTCGTTCTCTTGTATTTTCTATATATGACATTATTACAGCTAATAGCTGTATTGTTTTTCCAAGGCCCATATCATCTGCTAAAATTCCACCTAGTTTATATGTATCGAGTGTTTTTAGCCAATCAAACCCTACCTTTTGATATTCTCTTAAATTTGCATGTATTCCATTTGGCACTTCGAATTTGTCTGATATTTGTACAGACTCTACATCTTCTACCAACTTTCTATATTCTTCATTTTGTTTTAATACAATATTCTTATTTTGCTTTAGTATTTTATCTAAATACATTCCTCTATAAATAGGCAGTTTTAAATCTCCACTTAAAAGTTCTTCAAAGCTTGCTCCTGTATTTTCTGAAATGTCTTCTAGCATTTTCATTGTATTATTGTTTTCTAACTCTACAAATTCTCCACTTTTTAGTCTAAAAAATTTTTTCTTTAGCTTATATTTTTTCATTATCTCTGCTATTTCTGATTTATCTATGTCAATATTTGAAAGGTCTATGCTTAATAAATTATTTTCTATTTTTACACCAACAGAACTTATTTTAGGTTTTATAATTTGCTTTTTTCTAAAGTCTTCTGTTGCCATTACCTCAAATTTGGCTATATATTCCTCAATACCTTCATTTAGAAAATTGTAAATGTCCTCATCTTTAACTAATACAAGTTTATTATTTGTTTTGTCATACATAAATCCTGAGGTTCTAAACATATCCAATACTTTTGATTCTTCTACTGCATTTCTTGGTATTTGTTTTTCTAATTCTTTAAATGGGCTAAATTCAAAATCATCATATGCAAATTTCAAATCTACTGTTATATAATTTTTTCTGTTGTAGTCGAGAAATACTTTTACTTTTAGTTTTCTTGGCATATATTCTTTAATCTCTTCATAATTTACCTCATCAAGGTTCACTTTTCCCTTAATAAGAGGCATAACTAGTGAATAAAAATCTGCAAATTCCTCTTTTTTGAAAACTATTTCTTTTGTAAAGTTGATTTTAAATGTGTCTAAAAGTTTTATTACTGAATTTTCATATTCTTTTGAACATCTATATATTTTTTCATCTCTCCATAAATATATATATTCTTTTCCTTTTAGAATTATATAGTCAAATATGTCTACATTTGTAGTTAATGCGTATTCTTCTTTATTTTTACTTTTTATCTTAAATTCAATATTAGGTTCTTTATCCACAAATACTACACTTTCTGTTAAATATTCATTTGCAATTTCTATTTCTTTTCCCTTTAAGATGTCAAAAATCTCGTCTAGTCCAGAATTCGAAACAGCTATATATGCTTTATCTAATGCACTTATTGAATATCTACTTCCAACTTCATTTGTATATTTTATTATCTCTGCATATTTTAAAATATATTCTAAAATGTCTAAACTTTCCTCTTCAAAATTTTCTTTAATATGCATGAATTCTAGTCGTGCTCCATATTTATGTGTTTCTTTATTAAGCATATTTGTATAAAATTCTGTTAGGTCTTTTATTTTATACATTTGCTTATTGCCTATCTTTATTTCGAGTCTGAATGTTTTCAAATCCGACTTATATATTAGTTTAGGCACAATTTTCACTTTATCAATTAGAATTGAATTTCTGTTTTCTTCTTTTCTTTCTTCTTCGTAAAATGAATTTATCATTTGCCTATATATTCTATATTTTTCCGTTTTTTTGTTTTCTTTTTTAGAACCCTCTTTATTTATTAATCCTTCTGAATTAATTTCTATTGCAGTTGCTAATATATGTTTGCAAGTTCCATATGTTTTTTCATAGTCCATACAATCGCAGCTTAATGCTTCTATTTCTCCATTATGTATTCCTATATATGTATGATATTTGTCTAGGTTTCCATCTACTAATGCACGAATTGAAAAATTATCTTCGTCTTCTTTTATAATCTTGGTTATTTTTACTTTATTCTCTTTTACAATTCTTATTGCTTTATCTCTTCTTTCTTTTCCTGCTGACACCTCTAAATCGTGCATTACTCCCCCATTTATTAGCATATCTTCCTCCACTTATATAATTCATTTAACCTAGTGAAATATTATATCATAAAACCTCAAAATGAACAAGTATAATTTTCTCTTATGGTACAAGAACAAAAGAGGCATGATTAATATTTTTCAACATTTTTAATAACTTTTCAT
>USTA01000048.1 GCA_900557475.1 uncultured Clostridium sp.
ACAATTAAAGATGGAGGAACAAAACTGGCGAATAATTTTGCAGGGCATATATCATCTAAAATTATAGAAGAGGCAAAAAATGAACTTTTTGGAACTACAAATATAGAGTCTATTAAAGAAAAAATAGAATATTTAGGAACATATGCATTAAAGTCTGATGCTGAAATGTTTGCACAATGCCTGGCATATGAGTATTCTGGACAATCGAATATATTTAGTAAAAAAGTTAAAGATTTGTTCGAAAAAAGGCTACATGAAATAGTAAAAGGAGGTTGGGGATGATACCAATAAGAGAACCTAATTTTATAAAAAGTGAATACTTTTATATTGATGATAAGGGATGGCATTTGAGAAAAGAGGCACCAGATGATTTAAAAAAAGAATTTAATACTTTTATGAAAAAATTTGTAGATACTCCAACAGGAGATATTGAAAACATAGACGAATATGAATAAAATTAAATAGATATTAAGTGTAGACGCAAAATTAAGCGTCTATTTTTTATGGCTTTTTATCTGTGGCAGCCTTAAAAGAACAACAGTTTTTCTCGTCTTTACAGGTTAGACGTAAAAGAAAGGTAACTTAAGCGTGTCGGACACGTAAAAAACGTATTAAGGGAGGTATATAGGAATGGAAGAATTACTAAAAAGCTTAGGCTATACAGATGAACAAATACAAGCTGTTATAGCAAAAATGAAAGAAATGAAAATTTACACATCAAAAGAAGAAAACATTGATTTAAGATATCAAAAATTACAAGATGATTTTAATGCCAAAGATGGAGAGCTAGGAAAAGCTAACGACCTAATAAAAAAATTACAAGACGGAAACAAAAACAATGGAGACTTACAAACAAAAATCAAGGACTATGAAGCTGAAATAACTAAAATGAAAGAAGAACAAGCACAAGATAAAATAGAGAATGCTATTAAAATAGCACTTCTTTCGAATAAAGCTAAAACGGATGATATTGACTATTTAATGTTTAAAATAAAAAACGGCGAAAATAAAGTAGAATTAGATGATAAAGGTAGCTTAAAAAACTTTGACATTGAAGACATAAAGAAAACATATAAGAACAATTTTGAATCTAAATCAGGTGAATTTGTAGATGTAAAAAAATTGGGCTCAGAAAAAGGAACAACAGGAAATGAAGGTAATGAAGAGCCAGCAACACTATTAGATGCATTAAAAGACAAATATGCACCTAAAGAAGATATGTAAATGAAGGGAGAAAAAATATTATGTTGAAATTAACAGATTTAACAGTCGGACAAGACGACAAAGTAGCAGAAAAGGTTGTAGATACCTTTATTAGAGAAAGTGAAATATTAGAACTATTACCATTTGATAACGCGGTATCACCAAGCGGAAAAGGAAGTACATTAGTTTATGGATATGTACAAACAAAAGTACCAAGCCAAGCAGCATTTAGAGCTATTGGTTCTGAATATAAACCAAGTGAGGCAGCATTAAAAGAATTAGCTGTTAAACTAAAAATCTTTGGTGGTAGCTTCCAAATTGATAGGGTAATAAAATCTATTGAAGGCAAATTAGAGAATATGGATAGACAACTTTCGGAAAAAATAAAAGCCGCGGTAGGTCTATTCCATGACACAATGATAAACGGCGATAGTGCTACAAATAATCTAGCATTTGATGGACTAGATAAATTCTTAGTAGGAACATCTACAGAATATAATACAAATGCTGCTATCGATTTATCAACAATGGAGAAATTAAAAGCTAATGCCGACGTTTTCTATGAAGCACTATTAAAATTAATTAACGCAACAGGAGCACAAGCATTATTAGTAAATGAATCTATGAAAACAAAGATTCAAACTGTAGCTAGAGTTTTAGGATATAAAACTGAAAGTGAAGAAGCTTTCGGTAGAGTAGTAACCTCAATTGGCGAAGGAAAAGTAAGATTAATTGATTTAAAAAATAAATATAAAGTAACTGAAGGAGCAGATGAAGAGAGCGAAGCTACAGTAACAGAAGAGCCAATAATAGGTATTAAATCAAGAAAATTAGGAGGAGAACAATCAGAAACTACTGGACTAACAGACATTTATGGCGTAAGATTTGATGTAGATAAGGGATTCTGTGGTGTAACAATTACAGGAAATAAAGCCATTGATACTTACTTACCAGACTTTACTACTCCTGGAGCTGTAAAAACAGGCGAAGTTGAAATGGTTGCAGCAGTAGCCTTAAAAGATACACACGCAGCAGGTGTATTAAGAAATATTAAAATTGTGTAATAGGAGGAAGCCAAGATGGACGAAAAAGAAAAATTAATAGCCGATGTTACAGCAAAAGCAACTAAAAAGGCTAAAACTGATAAAATGAATGAAGCTCAAACAAAATTATATGTAGATGAAGAAGTTAAAAAAGCGGTTGAAGAATATGAAAAGACTAATACTCAGACACA
The DNA here is from genome assembly GCA_900557475.1 of uncultured Clostridium sp. Classification (GTDB taxonomy): domain Bacteria; phylum Bacillota; class Clostridia; order TANB77; family CAG-508; genus CAG-793. Next base: position 2,438 of record USTA01000048.1, read on the forward strand.
GATTCCAACAGCAAAGGTAAATGACACAGTAAAGGCTACAAATACTGAAAAGCAAGAAGATAAGGAAGTAGTAAAACAGAAGAGTAAAGAAGTAAAGTACATAGTACACACACCTGTAAAAAACTTTAATGGTGAAGTAGCAGGTGTGCAATTTGCTTATGGAAAAGCAGAGGTTAGACCAGGTTGGGTATTAGAATGGTTCAAAGAAAAAGGATATAAAGTTGAAGAAGTTAGCAATTAAAAGCTAACTTCTCATCAATAGAGAGGGAAAGCTTATGATTGTTAGAATTGAAGACCTAAAAAAAGAAAAAGAATTTGCCGATATAGATGACGCTAAATTAAAAAGGAAACTAAAAGCAATAGAAAAGTCAATAAGAAGTTACACAAATAATAAATTTATAGACCCAAGAATAAGAGATTTGGGACAAATAAAAGATAATGCTATAACAACAAAATTAGCAGAGATTTTAAATACAGGAGACAATATAGAGCTTACTCACTGCTTAAATGATGGACCATATACTATAAAAAGCATTGAATCTGATAAAATAATGATTGAAGAGGACACTAAATTACTTGATGACCCTAAAATTATTATAACTAAAATTATTTATCCAGAAGACGTACAAGAAGGCGTAATAAATCTTTTTAAATGGGATTTAGGACTAAGAAACAAAGTCGGAATTAAATCTGAAACAATTAGTAGGCATAGTGTTACTTACTTTGACATGGATAAGACTAATAGCCTTAAAGGCTATCCTGCATCTCTATTAGGCTTTTTAGATGACTATATTAAAGCGAGGTTTTAGCATGATAGGTGGAAATAAAGAGTTAATTATACAAGAACTTATAGAAACAAATACCTATGATAATAAAGGCAAAAAAATAGAGAAATATGAATCAATATTAAAGCCCATTACTGGGTGGCTAGATTTAATGTCTGGAGATAGCAACTATGACTATAAAGCTAAAATAGAAGATTCAACACATATATTTATTTGTGACTATGTAGATTTAAGCACAGCTGATATTGAAAAGTCAAGAGCACTTATAGATAACAGGGTCTTTGATATTAAATATATAGATAATCCTATGGAATTAAATCAACACTTAGAAATTTATCTTAAGTTGATAGGAGGCCAAACTAATGAGTAAACCTAATGTAGAGTTTAAAGATAACAGAATTAGTGTAAAAAAAGGTTTAGGTCAAAAAGCCTTGATATGGATAGAAGAAGTATTAGCTGAGCTAGAATCTCAAACTATAAGAAATACTAGAACAGATACAGGTAATACAAAAAGAAATTGGAAGCATTTTATTGATGAAAATATATGCGAAGGGTATTTAGGTAATGTACTAGAAAATGCTTTATGGGAGGAATTAGGCACTGGAGAATATGCAATAAATGGCGATGGTAGAAAAGGTGCTTGGTATGTACCTGTAGAATGGGTTACAGGACACAATAAGCCAACTTATTATGGCAAAGTAACAATTGTATATAATAAAGAAGGCAAAGCTTTTTATAAAACAAATGGTAAAAAGCCAACAAGAGCAATGACAAGAGCATTTGAAAGCAAAAAAAATTGGGCAAAGAAAAGAGCAGAAGAGATATTTGGAGATGAGTAAATGAAAACACTTAAAATATTAGGCGATGAGCTTAGAAATATAGGTATTAATGCAGAATATGAAAGTTGGACAGGTAAAATTCCTAATCAGTATTGGGTTTATACATACATAGAGTCAGATAATTCACACGAAACTAGTTGTAAAGAAGGAGTAATAATATTAGATGGCTTTTCAAGAAATGGTATATCAGCATTAGAAGATGAAAAAGACAAGATAATAGAACATTTTATGGATTATAGAAAAACAGTCGATAACACGACTGTTTATTTAGGTTCTGCAACAGGACAAGAAATAGATAACACTAAAGATAGTGAACTTAAAAGAATAGAAATTAACATTGATTTCAAAGAATGGAGGTATTAAATATTATGAGTAAATTAAAAACTCACGGAATTACCGAAGGAACACCTAAAGAAATTCTATTAGGTGCGGGGGCATACTATAAAAATCTAAAATATGGAGAAGGAACAGGTTGGGCCGGAACAATACTTGGGGCAACTCAAGGTGGAGGAAAAGTCTCAATTACACCAGAATATTTGACAATAGAGGCTGACGGTGCAACAGTAAAAGTAAAGGGGCTTGAAAAGAAAGTCGGAGAAACAGCTTCTATGGAGATAAATCTTTTAGAAATAAAAGAATCTCACTTAGTAGAAGTTTTGCATATGGAGGAAGATAAGTCAAAAACAGTTGAAGGATACAAAATATATAAATCAAAAAGAGACATAGGAGATGATGACTATTTTGAAAATATAGCCTTTGTAGGAACTCTAACATCTGGAGAACAGGTAATTATCATATTCGAAAATGGAATCATAGAGGGAGCTTTAGAATTAGAACCAAAAAACAAAGAAGTAAGCGTGTTTACAGCAACAGTAGAATGTACAGCAAGCTTTGAGCAAGATGACTTAGAGCATTTACCTTATTATATATACTATCCTCAAGCACAAGCAACAAAAGCAAATAGTGAAGATTTACAAAAATCACAATTAAATAGCTTAACTGATAATAATGAGGAGGGCAATATAGATGAGTAATACAACAGAAATCTCCGATTTATTAAAAAGGGATGGTGTAATAACCGAAGAACAAGAAGAGACAAGTTTTGTTAGACCCTATACAATTCGTAAACTTTCATCAAAAGATATAAGTCCAATGCTTAAAGTTTTAAGAAAACTAAACTTTAAAAAAATAAAAGAATCTTTATCTGATATAGACTTTGGCGAATTATTGAAAGCTTCCAAAGAAACAACTGAAACTACTGAAGAAGGCAGTGAATTAATAGCAATTAATCAAAATATAGATATTGAAAACGACGAAGAAAACGCAAATAATAACTCAGAAATAGAAAAAAAAATATTTTTGATGAATGCAGGAAAAGAACTTGTCTTTGAAATATTACCAATTGTTTTAGAAGCAATAGATGAAGCTTTACCAGAAATTAATAAATTATTAGCAAGTGTAATTAATTGGAACGTAGAAGACGTGGAGAATATGGACTTAGATTTATATTTTACGCTTATTTTTGACTTTATTCATAAAGAGGAATTTGCGGATTTTATGAAGGTTGCATCAAGATTCATAAAATAGGGGAATTAGAATTTTTAGACTTGATAATGAGAAGATACTCATCAGGTCTAATTTTTTTGGACTATTGTATTGAAAATTCTATTTTTGCTAAGGCAGTAGAAAAAGTAAAAATGAAAGATGAAGAAGATAAGATGTGGCAGTTGTATTTATCAACGCAGCCCTATACTGATATGTCTTTTGAAGAATGGAAAAAGAAAACTTATAAAGATGCTACTGAAAAATATTTTAAATCTAAAACTAAGAAAATGAGCAAAATAGAAATTGATGCAACTATAAATAAGGCAAAACAAATATTGAAGGGATTTAAGCCTCCCAAGGAAGGGGGTAACTAATGCTTAAAGAATTATTTTCACTTTTTGGAATAGTTGGAGTAGATAACAAGAATGCAAATAAAGCAATAGATGAGACTAATGATAAAGCTAATAAATTAGCTGTTTCTATGTCTAAAGCTTTTGAAAAAGCGGGTAGTATATTCACAAAAACAGGGCAAGCAATGACCAAAGTAGGAGGTATTTGTACTGCAGCAACAGGAGCGATTGTAGCTGGACTAAGTACTGCTATAAATAGATTTGATACTTTAAATAATTATCCACGCGTACTACAAAATTTAGGTTTTAGTGCAGAAGATGCAAGTAGGTCTATTGATATGCTATCAGAAGGAATTGATGGCCTTCCAACAACGCTAGATGACGCAGCTAGTAGTGTACAGAGGTTAGTTGCTAAAAATAATGATATAGATAAAAACACCATATATGTCATATATACTTGTCTGAAATGATCCGTAATAAAAGTGCAGCAGATCTGCCACAAGCGTTCCCAGAAGAATAAACCCACCAACCACAACAACCCACAGATGACGGTGTACCTTCGTTTTTCTATACTCAGAAATCAGCATGACTATCGTATAAAGCAGCGTTATCCCCAACAGGACATGAG
>USTA01000049.1 GCA_900557475.1 uncultured Clostridium sp.
AAAATGCTTCCAATATGATAAACATTCAAAAAGTGCATTAGAGAATATATTGAAGTCTTTTTTAGGATACAAATTTAGTATTAATAAAATTTTTGAAAGTGCACAAGAAAAAAATATTTCTTTTTCAGATGAAATCGAAGGGGAAGAAGAGATAGTTAACGACTTACAAGATTATGCGGAAGTTTTTTATGCTATGAAGAATGTATATAGTTGGTTTACTCTACAAGATATTTTAAATGGTAGAGAATATATATCAGAGGCTTTTAAAAATAAATATGAAAGATATCAAGAGGACTTGCAATACATAAAAAATATATATAAAACTTATTTTAAATCAGAATATAACTCAATGTTTAGAAAAGAGGGAGAGTCTAATTATGTTGCATATAATGGAAAAAGTGGAAAGAAAAAAATCAAGAAATGTGGAGAAGAAAAGTTTTTAAGCAGTTTAATAAAACAAGTAGAAAAATTGCCAGAGTGTTTTAAAGATAAAGAAGAACTTTTAAATAGAATAAAAGATAATCAATTTTTAGCTAAGCTTAATACAACGAAAAATGGAGAAATTCCTCAGCAGCTACATAGAAAAGAATTGGAAAAAATATTAGAAAATCAATCCAAGTATTATCCTTGCTTAAATGAAAATAAGGATAAGATTTTACAACTATTTTCATTTAGAATACCATATTATGTTGGCCCATTGGCAAATGGGGGGAACAAAAAAAGTGAGTGGGCCTGGGTAATAAGGAATTCTAATGAGAGGATAAAACCGTGGAATTTTGAAGAAGTCGTAAACATTGATGATACAGCAGAAGAGTTTATAAGAAGAATGACAAATAAATGTACTTATTTAATAAATGAAGATGTTATGCCAAGACAATCAATTTTATATTCGAGATTTTGTGTATTAAACGAATTAAATAATATTAGAATAAATAATAAAAAGATTTCAAAAGATACGAAAAGAGCGATAATAAATGAGCTGTTTGAAAAGAAAAAGAAAGTTACAAAGAAATTAATTGAAGACCTATTAAAACAGGATGGAATTAAAACTGTTAAAATAGATGGATTATCAGACGGAATTAATTTTACATCAAATATGGCATCTTATATAGATATGAAAAACATATTTGGATTAGTTGATGATAGTAACATAGATAAATGTGAAAAAATAATTTATTGGATAACTATTTTTGAAGATAAGAAAATTCTGAAAAAAAAGATACAAAAAGAATATAAAGATATATCAAGTGAGCAACTTAATCAAATTTTAAATTTAAAATACAACGGATGGTCTAGGCTTTCGAAAGAATTGTTAATAGGACTTAAGTCATATGATGGCGATAGCATAATGGATAAATTAGAACTAACCCATTTAAACTTTATGCAGATAATTAATAAAAAAGAATTCGGATTCAAAGAGCAGATAGAAGAACGTTTGCCTAAGTTAGAAAATAAAATAACATACAATGATGTAAATCAACTACCAACATCACCAGCAAACAAAAGAGCTATATGGCAGTCTATAAATATTGTAAAAGAAATAAATAAAGTTATGAAAGCTGAGCCAAAGAATATTTATATAGAATTTGCAAGAAATGAAGAAAGAAATAAAGAAATGAAAGACTCAAGAGCAAAACAGCTGATGAAGAAATATACTGCAATTGAGAGTCAGCTCGATGAACTTAAAAAATATGATCATAATGTATATAAAGAATTAAAAATGCACCAAAATGATAAAGAATTAGGAGAAAGGCTTTATTTATATTTTATTCAAAATGGAAAATGTATGTATAGTGGAAAAGCTCTAAACATTGATGAACTAAATAAATACGAGGTTGATCATATATTTCCACAGTCATATATAAAGGATGATAGCTTAGATAATAAAGCTTTGGTAATAAGAGAGGAGAACCAAAGAAAAAAAGATACACTTTTATTATCAGAAGATATTATTAATAAAATGAGCAGTTGGTGGAAAAGCCTTCTAGATAATGGACTAATTACAGAAAAGAAATTTTATAGATTAATAAAAAGAAAGGTTTTTGAAACTGATGAAGATAGACAAAGATTTGTAGAAAGACAATTAGTAGAAACTAGACAAATAACAAAATATGTTACAAATTTGCTAAATAGTCAATATAAAGACACAAATATATTTTCAATAAGATCAGAATTAACTTCTGGATTCAGAGAAAAATACAAGATATACAAACTTAGAAATGTAAATGATTTACACCATGCAGTGGATGCATATATAGTGTCAGTAATAGGAAACTTAATAGAAAAAGATTGGATAGGAAAAGATAGTTTTAAATATGGAAAATATTTAAAAGATTATCTAAAAAACGAGAAAAGTAAAGATGAAAAATATGGAATAATAATAGGTTTTATAAATAATAGAGTTGACGTTCAAAAGTTAAAATATACTTTAAACTGTAAAGACTTTTTTGTAACAAGAATGTTAGAAGAGCTAACAGGAGAGTTTTACAACCAAACATTATATAAAGCTGAAAATAATTTGAAAATTCCTAAAAAAGAAGACATGGATACTAATAAATATGGTGGGTATTCAAGTGAAAATAAAGCATATTGTATAATATACACATATATGAATGCAAAGAATAAACAAGAATATAAACTTACAGGAATTCCAATAAAAATATCTTACGATATAAAGAATAAAAAAACCACATTAGAAGACTATATACTAAAAACAAAACTAAAAGATGAGAGTTTTAGTAATTTTAAAATATTAAAAACTAAAATATTGAAGAATCAGGAATACTTAGACGAAAATAAAGAACCAATGAGATTATGCAGTGATAGCGAAATTAGAACAGCAAAAGAACTTATAATAGATAATGAGATGATGAAAATACTCTACCTCATGAATGAAAATAAAAGGCTAGTAACAGACGTCGAGGTAGAAACGGTAAATAAAAAAATAGAAGAAGTATATAACTATCTTCTAGAAAAATTAAATAAAGAATATAAGATATTTCAAAATATATATTTGAAATTGATAGAAAGAAAAGAGGAATTTAATAATCTTGAATTAGATAGTAAAAAACAATTGGTAAACGGATTATTGGATTTAATGAGAACAGGACAAGGAAATCTTAAAGCAATAGGACTAGGAGATAGAGCAGGAAGAATGTCAGGAAAAAAATGGGGGACAAATAATTTACTTGAAATTACGTTTATAGATAAATCAATTACTGGTATGTACGAAAGAAGGTATAGGATAAATGGGATGGAGAACGGTAGTAGTAAGTAAAAATTGCAAGTTAAGCTACAAGAATGATTATTTAATTATTCGTAGTGAAGAACTTAAAATGATACACTTATCAGAAATAAATATGATAATGATTGAAAACGGAATGTCATCAATTACTTCTTATTTAATAAATGAATTAGCTAATAGAAAAATTAAACTTATCATTTGTGATGAAAAACATAATCCAACATGTGAAATTATGCCGTATTATGGATCTTTTAATACAAGTAAAAAAGTTGTAAATCAATCAAGGTGGGAAAAAAACAAGAAGGACGAAGTATGGAAAGAGATTATAAAATATAAAATCCATAACCAAGCTATTTTACTAAAAAAGCTAAATATAAGTGGATATGACAAGATATTACAGTATGAAACAGAAGTCACATTAGGAGATAAAACAAATAGAAAAGCACATGCGTCCAAAGTATATTTTAATTTATTATTTGGAAAAGATTTTATTAGAGGGAAAGTAGATAATATAAATAGTGCTTTAGACTATGGATATACTATTTTACTCTCATTGTTAAATAGATGTGTTGTTAGTAAAGGTTATATAACTCAATTAGGGATAAATCATAAAAATGAATTTAACCAATTTAATTTATCATGTGACTTAATGGAAATATTTAGACCGCTTGTAGATGAAATAGCTTATAAAAATAGAGAATTTGTATTTGATAAATCATTTAAATATAAAATGATAGATATTTATAATACAAAAGTTATGATTGATGGAAAAGAACAATATTTGTCTAATGCGGTACCTATATTTATATCAAGTGTGTTTGAATATTTAGAAAAAGAGGAAAACAAAAAAATTTTGAATTATGAGTTTTAGATATATGAGAATAATAGTATTTTTTGATTTGCCGACTGATACGGCGAAAGATAGAAAAGTTTATAGTAAGTTTAGAAAAATGCTTATAAATGAAGGCTTTATTATGATGCAAGAGTCAGTTTATTCAAAAATAGCATTAAACAATTCAATTGTCAATTCTGTTAAAGATAGAATATATAAGGAAAAGCCTAGTAAGGGAATTGTACAATTACTTGTTATAACAGAAAAACAGTATAATGCAATAGAATATGTTACAGGGAGTAGTGATAATAAGGTCTTGAATGATACCGAAAGGCTAATAATATTATGAAATTGAAATTAAATGGTTTTGAAAATGAAATAGAATTCGAAGAAGAAACGGTTAATGTAATATCTGTAAATAATGTAGAATGCTTTAGAAATATAATCAGTTCAATAAATAGCAAGATTTTAGGGGAAGAAATAAATGAAGTATTCTTACTAAATGATGAAAAAGAAGAATTGGATATGAACAAAGAAGTACTTATGGTATTAGATGTGTTTAATATAGACTATAATTCTAAGAAAATATTAAGTAAGATATACGAATTAATTGAGGAAAAGATTGTAATGAATCAAGATTTGGAAATAGATAATAAAATATTTGAACTTAGAAATTATATTGTAGAAGAAATTAATGAATTACCGTTTGAATTCATAATGAAAGATGAAATTAAGATAATGGATATTTTAAAAATGTATTCTCTAAAAATAGATTCAGATAACTACAACAAGTTAACTGAAAAGATAGAGTTTTTAATAGATATAATATCTACATTAAAAATTGCTAAGATTTTGATTATACCAAATATGAAATTATTTCTTACTGACGAAGAAGTAGTTGAAGTTTATAAATATTCATTGTATAATAATGTTAATTTATTAATAATAGAACGTAATGACAGGAAAAAACTTAAATACGAAAAAAAGCTTGTTATTGACGAGAATTTTTACGATTATTTTGAGTAGAATGTCTAAAATAGCATAAGAGGAGTCATTAACCTTATGAAACCATGCAGATTTGAGGTTTTAGAATTATGTTATTTTAGATAGAAATAAAACTCAACTTCATCACGTAAATACATTTTCTTTGTTTTAGAATTATGTTATTTTAGATAGAAATAAAACTTCTCAATTTGTACTATAATTTTATCATAAGTTTTAGAATTATGTTATTTTAGATAGAAATAAAACAATAACATACGGAACTCCTTTTGCAATGCCGTTTTAGAATTATGTTATTTTAGATAGAAATAAAACAAATCAGAAGAATGGAAAGACATCAAATGTGTTTTAGAATTATGTTATTTTAGATAGAAATAAAACTTCTACTATTGAGAAAATTTATCAATTGTTGTTTTAGAATTATGTTATTTTAGATAGAAATAAAACAATTCAAACTGGGCTAATAAAGGAGCGACAAGTTTTAGAATTATGTTATTTTAGATAGAAATAAAACTGGATTAATTGAGTATAATGCAAGTGGTAAGTTTTAGAATTATGTTATTTTAGATAGAAATAAAACTGAACATCTAGTTCCGCTATTGACTATTGCGTTTTAGAATTATGTTATTTTAGATAGAAATAAAACAGATAAATGTGTAAGAATAAATTGTTATTAGTTTTAGAATTATGTTATTTTAGATAGAAATAAAACTTATTAGATGATTTGAAATATAATCATACAGTTTTAGAATTATGTTATTTTAAATAGGAATGCAACTTCATCAAGACTTACATACCAACAACCTTTACAAGAATAGGAATATATGATATACTAGTTAACGTAACACAAATACAAAATACTAAGGAGGCTATTACTTGTGAACAGAAACAAAAAAGCTAAAATTGACGGAACATTAATTTACAATGATGGAACATTAATGTTGCGGTCAGCATTATTAACTGATGCAGCGCCATTCGTTAGATACGGATGGGAGAAAATTGGTCATTTATCTCTCGAAAAAATGAATCAACTTATAAGAATTCAAAAGGCAGAAATTCAAAAGAGGCAAAATGACGAATCAAAACTAAGCATGACCATTTTAGAAAATGGTCAAGTCATCGGGGTACTCGAAACAGAGGAAACCGGAGAAGTATCGGACGAGGCATGGGTGGAAATTTATTTCCCATGTTCAAACGATAAAAATAAAAAAGCAAAGGTTGTAGAAGCTTTTATAAAGTTAATGAAGGACACGTATTTTTATGAAAAAATATACGTGTATAGAACGGAGGATACGTCAAAATTTGACGTGGACACGTATGAAATATTTAATTAGCCTGTGAAAGGGGGAGCACTTGCTCCCCTATTTATATTTTTAGAATTAAAAATATAAATAAAGGAAACATAAACATTATTAAGAATTTTTATAAATGGAAATTAATTTGACAATATGTAATGTTACAATTGATGTGAAACAAAAATAGAATAGAAAAAAAGTGATTCAA